>JBFIJP010000339.1:0-4568 GCA_041600695.1 Thermoplasmatota archaeon
AAAGGGTTGAGCCGCTGCGGCCCGCGCCCACGATCATGATGGGTTGCTCGATGGTCACGTTTTGCCCTCCCCTGTTACTTTTACCCGACCCTCGGTCACGTCGATGGTTCGCATGGCGACCACCGGGGTTCCGTGGCGGGCAGACAACTCGAAGCGGCGCAAGCCCTTGTCGAGGAAAACCAGGACTCCCTCCACGGTGGCATGCTCGTGCAGTGCCGCCAGGATGGCGTCCATGGTGCCTCCCGTGGAAAGCACGTCATCCAGGATGAGGACCCGGTCGTCGCTGCGGATGTCGTTGAGATGAAGCCGGCTCGTGGAATAGCCGGTGCGAGCGCCGACCACCCGCTCGCCGGGCAGCCCGTACGCACGCTTGCGCACGACAAGGTAGGGCAGGTCCATTTCCAGGGCCAGCGCCGCCGCCAGGGGTAGCGCCATGGCCTCCGGCGCCAGCAGCACCGTGGGCGCCAATTCCAGTCGGGCGACCTGTTGGCGGGCCCAGTCCACCCAGGCGCGCAGGATGGCGGGTTCGCAGCGAGGCACACCGTCGGTCAGTGGATGGATGACGTAGGCATAGCCATCGCGGTCAACCACCGGCGCCGCCTCCAGGGAGGCATCCACGACATCTGGGCGGGTCACGTGTACACTTCCTCCAGGGCGGCAAGCAGCCGCTCCACCACGTGGCGTGTCACGTGGGGGCCCACGACGATCCGGATGGCCCGGAAGCGGGGAACGGTGTTAACCCGGATGCCCTTCTCCTGTAGTCGCGCGAGGAGGGCGTCGGGGTCTGATGAATAAAAGGTGACCACGTTGAGCTCGGGCTCTGCCACCAGCGCGATGCCCATGGCTTGCAGGCGCGCGGCCAGGAACGTAGCATTGTCCAGCATGGTCTCGGCGAGTCCGGCGTAACCGGCTCGGCCCAAGTGGCGATGCACGGCCCAGCAGGCCGCCACGGCGGCTCCCGGCCGGGTGCCCATGAGAGTCGCCTGGCGGTCGGTGCTGACGTAGGGCGTGTCCACGGCTACGGTCTGCCAGGCCGATTCGTCGCGTACCACCATGACGCCGCCGGGAATGGGCGCCATGCCCATCTTATGGGGGTCGAGGCTGAGTGAATCCACCCCGTCCAGCCTGAAGTCAAAGGGTCGCGGCCGGCGCCCGGCCCTCTCCAGGAACGGCAGGATGTATCCTCCAAAAGCCGCATCCACATGCAGGGGCACGTCTTCGCGCAGCGCAACCTCGGACAGGTCTTCGATGGGGTCAATCAGTCCCAGTTCGGTGGTTCCCGCCACGCCGACGATGAGGGCCGTGGATCGGCCGACGGCGTCTTCCATGGCTTGGGGGTCCGCGTGGCCCGATTCTGTGGTTGGGACGTAACGCAGTTTCATTCCCAGCAACCGAGCCGCCTTCTCGAAACTGAAGTGGGCCGAATCCGGGAGAATGACGGTCTTGCGCCCCGGGCGACGGGCCAGGTACAGCGCCAGCAGGTTGGCCTCGGTGCCGCCGGTCAGGTAGCGGGCACCTGCCGCGGCCGGCGCATGCAGGAGTGACTTCAGGTCCTCCAGCACCTCCCGCTCCAGGCGGGCGGCCGCCGGGAAGTGGCCGGGGTCCCCCAGGTTGGTCTCCAGAAACAGGTCGTGGGCCCAGCGGGCCACCTCGTGGGGTGCGGTGCACATGGAACCGAGAATCTCTCCGGACTCGAAGGAAAAATCCTGCTTCCGGAGGTCGCGCAGCACCGAGCGCACCTGCCGCTCGCTCCAGCCCTCCTCCTGCACGCGCGCGCCAAGGCGGCCCATTTTAAAAGAGGCTGGAAGGGAGGGGGTGGCGGCAGCCCGCACGGCGCCCGGCAGCGCATGATCGGCCCGCTAGAAACGCCCGCAGTACTTTCACGAACCTCCAGGCAGAGGCTACAACCCCCCTAGGGGCTGCTGCCTAACATGGTCTCGAACCTTCTGGCGCGGCTGGCCGTCGCCGGTGTGCTGGAGCGCACCGGCAACCGCCTCGGCGCACGCCTGCGCGTCGCGCCACGCTTTCTGGCTCACGCAGAAGCCGTCGCCCACCAGCAGCGGGCCAGGGGCCGCAGCCCCGAAGCCGTGACCACGCTGGAAGCCGCGCTGGCCAGATGGGACGAGTACCAGGGCGACTGCCGGCTGGGCGCCGACATCCTGCTTGATTTCATGGAAATACGCGACCAGCTCGGAAGCGTGCGGCCCATGTTTCCGGCCCTGGAACGCTACGCGGTTGTGGCCTAGACGGAGCTACGCCGACGCGGGGGGGCCAGGGACTTAGATGGCCCACCATCACAGGTTCCGAAGTGGGACTTCACCTGCGAGTAGCGCCGCGCCGATTCTTGGGTACGGCAGGTCCCGGGCGGCGCCCTCAACCCAGCCTTTCGAACAAATCCGCCACTAGTAAGGGCAGCGTGATGGTCGCGTCCCCCTCGACAGTCTGCCAGGCGGCGTCCTCCTTCACCTTGCCCCAACTGACTGCTTCGCGGACTCGGGCGCCGCTGAGGCTGCCGTCGTATTCCGGGGCGGTTGTCAGGTAGACGACGGTGTCGAGGCCGTCGCGGAATTGGCTCCACCAAATGACGTGGTGCTTGCTGATGCCGCCGCCGATCATCAGGGCGCCCAGGCGCTCGCTGCTGAAGACGAAGTCGAACAGTTCCTGCTCGTCCTTGAGCAGGTCGAAGCGCAGATCACGGTGCTTCTGGTAAACCATCCAGACCTGCGCGCCGACACTTCCGTCGGTCGGGCCCGGCACGTACACCGGGATGTTGTTCCTGGCGGCCCAGTACAGGAGGCTCTCCTCCCGGTTTTCCTCCTCACCGGCCCACTCGCCGAGTTTCCTGCACAGGTCGCGCGTGGACCAGTCCTTGACGCCCGATTCGTACCACTCCTCGAGGCGGGGCTTCAGCTTGGCCTCCAACACCTCGCCATAGCTGCTGTTGGGGACCAGCACATTGCCCAGGCGGTTGACGCCCTGCTGGTGGAGTTCGCGGTCGTCCAAGTCGAAGCGGCCGGCGTAGTAGGGCTCCCAGAGGCGGGCCAAATCGTGGTCCAGGGTGCCGCAGGTGGTGACGATGGCATCCACAAGCTTGTGCTTGACTAGGTCGCGCAGCACGCCGCGGGTGCCGGTGGCCATGATGCAGGCGGGGAAGCTCAGGATGACCTTCTCGTCCTCGTTGGTGATCATGCGGTGCAGGAGGTCAGCCGCCACGGCGACCTTCTTGGCCGTGAAGCCGCCGCCATCGCGCCACTGATCCAGCAGCTCGCGCACGGTGGCGGCCTTGGTGACATCCAGGTCGAGGACCTCGGGGAGGTTCTCCATATCCATGGACGCCGCGAGTCGACCGCCCTGTTTCAGGGTAGCGGCGCCAGGTCTCTTTCGTCTGGGCGGGCCTTGCCGCGGGCGCCGGCTGGCAGAGGCTGGCTAGACTCAACCTGCTGACGGGGCGGCTCCCGGCCTCGCCGGCAGGATGTCTGGGCGGAAGCACTCCTAGAGGTTGGCGGGTTGGAAGAGGGGGAAAAGTTTGGTCGGTTGCTGGTAGCTTATGATTCGTAGTTCTTCCACCAGGCCTGTAGTTGCTTCATCGTCGGCGCAAATTCGTCCACGGCGTCGTTGAGCATGAGGTAGGTGGCGTAGCCCTCGTCATCCGAAATGTCGTATGCGACATCGTACGGGTCCTGGTTTTCGAGGGCTGCCCGCTCGTCCGCCTCGGCCAGGTGCACCCTGGCCTGGACGGAGTTGGCGACCGTGTACCAGCCGTTTGGCAGTTCACGAAGCGAGGTGTAGTCGGAGCCGCCGCGGTCGGCCAGGAAACCTTCAAGGCCGTCGTAAAGACGGGAGTCGTCGCACACCTGGACGGGAATGATCCTGTCAACGTACAGGAAATCGAAGACCGCCAGCGGCGACAGGTTCACGGTGAAGCTGGAGTGGCGCCACTTGATCCTGTGCTCGTCCCACGACACGTCGACAGCGACGGGGATGTCCAGGTTGTGCTCCTCGACGGACTCTTCGTAGCCGACGAGTCGGCGTTCCGTTGCCGACACCCATTCGTAGACGGGCGTCGATTCGATCGTCTCGAAGGAAACGAACTTGTCGGCCAGGAAGGAATAGTCCTTGTCCCGCCGGGCCACGATGGTGCCCAGGTGCGCGGTGAATTCGACCTGGAGGGCAAGGTCGCAATCGAGGGCGTCGCTTACCTCGTCAAGGAGGCCGGCGGCAGGCATGGCGAGAAGGATGAGGGTTACGATGGTCGGCTTCAGGATGTTAGCTGTCATCCAAAACCGTGTAACACACGGTATGTAATAGACGTTTTGACGTTGTATCGGCCCGGCCGCTGCCGTCACGCCCAGGCCACCACCAGAAGCACCTGCCCTGCCGACCACCTGCCACCCCCAGAGTCAACCGAAGGCCGAGAACCCCACCCACCAGGACCCACACCACATCCATCCCCCACCCACTGAATTTTCTCACCCCCTCCCAGACTCCTCAACCCTCCACCGCGCAATGGCCCCCTGGAGGCGCAACATGGGACAATCAACCCCCACGACCACGATGGCGCTCGACAC
>JBFIJP010000340.1:0-4562 GCA_041600695.1 Thermoplasmatota archaeon
GTGCCCACCCTCTTTGCCGGTCGTCTGCTCATGGACGACCATGATATCGAGGCGTGGCTCGAAATCGAGGATGGCCGGATCGCCGACTGGGACGAGGGGGAGCCCCCCCGCCGACCCGACGCGCGCGGCTGGATCGTACCCACCCCGGTCAACGCCCACACCCACGTGGCCGACGCCTTCCTACGCCAACGCCGTCCCGAGGGCATGACGGTCGCCGAACTCGTGGGACCCCGTGGCTGGAAACACCAACAGCTCGCCGCGGCCACGCCAGACGCCATGGCGGAAGGAATCCTCTCCTACACCGACGAAATGGCCGCCATTGGAACCAGCCACTTCATCGACTTCCGGGAAGGTGGCGTGGCGGGCTCCCAATTGCTGCGCAGCCTGGCTCCCGACCTTGGCCCCAAACCCATCATCATGGGACGCCCCGCCACCAACACCTACGACGACGCCGAAGCCCGTTCGCTGCTGGCCACCGCCGACGGCGTCGGCCTCAGCGGCGTTCGCGACTTCCCAAACCCGGCCGACCTGGAAGCCTGGGCCGACGCCTGCCACCGGGCCCGCAAACCCTTCGCGCTGCACGTCAGCGAAGACCGCCGCGACGACATCGAATTCGTACTCAGCCTGGAACCCACCTTCGTCGTTCACATGGTCCAGGGCAAGCGCTCCGACTTCGAACAACTGGCAGGGGATAACATCCCCGTGGTCGTGTGCCCTCGAAGCAACCGCTTCTTTGACCTCAAGCCACCAATTCCAGTCATGATCGACGAGGGGGTACAGGTGGCCGTCGGCACCGACAACGGCATGCTCGCCGACGGCAACCTCCTCGCCGAGCTCGGCCAGATCAAGGCCTGGTACCCACGCATTCCCCTGGACGAAATGCTGCGCATGGCCACCTGGAACGGCCGGAGCATCCTCGGCCTGGACCCGGCAGCGCCGCCCCGAAAAGGGGCCGCCCCGGACCTCATCGTCCTGCCAGACCAACCCCTGCCGGCACCGGCCACCACCAAACCGCCGCTGCCCCAACCCGGGGTGGACTCCTGAGCGACGACAAGCCCCGGTCCGTGGCGGAAAACGTCCCCGAACCGCCCCTGGGGGACTGGCGCGCCATGGCCGATGTGCTGCGCAACACCACCTGCCAAGGATGCGGCCCCATCCAACTCCTGTGCGCCGAGCCCTTCTACGATGAGGACGAATTGCCGTTCCTGTTCGAGGGCGGCGGCAGCATCTGCCACATCATCCCCGAGGCGGGCTTCCCGAAGGAAAGCCTAGCCGCAAGCGAAGACGAACGGCTCCTCATCATCAACTGCCCCGACGACGAGGGCTGGCTGGCGCCCGAGGACATCGTGCGCGACTGGCTCAGCCGCCACGTCAGTTGCCCGGGCCTCGAAGACATCCTCCTCTCCCACCCGCTCTACGAGTACCTCACCCAACTGGACGACGACGGCCACAGCCGCGGCGGTCAGCGCGGCGAACTCATCCAGTGGGCTCCCGGAATTCCCAACTTGGTGAGCCTCTACGCGCCGGAATTCCTGCCCAACGACCCCGACGCACCCCTGGTCAACCGCGACCGGGCCGCCTACGCCGACGCGGTCATCGACCTGATCTCCCAGTTGGAGTCAGCCTTTGACCTTCGAGAAATCGAGGTTGGCCTGCGCTTCGGCGAAGAACCACCCCCGCCCGGAGAATGGGACGACGAGTGGGACGAAGATGGGGAAGACGACGGAAACGGCGGCGGCGCACGCATTCGGGTTTGAACCGGCTGGCGCCCAGATCGCGCTTCGTCTGGGCGTGGCCGGCGACGCTGACATCACTGCCGGTGCTTGTAGACCGACTGCGGAGGCCCCACGCGAAACTGCGGTGGGGTGCCAAAGTAGCCAAACCGGGGCCGGTGGGCCGTCGGGCGGCCGGGGGCGGACCGGGACCGTGCACGGCGCCGTGTCCGCGCTGGCGCCCAACGGCCTGAGTAATGGTTGGACCAGCAACGGCGCCTGATGGGTGCTGGGCCCGGTGCAAGTGCAGCCAACTAGCGGCCGAACGCCTCTTTTCTCTCCGCGCGTTCACTCCAGGCTGCCAACCTTTCTTTACCAGAAGCTTATGCTCATCGGTTGGCTGTCCGGCCAAACGGCGGGGCGGCTAACAGGAGTAGAGAAAATGCAACCGCCAAAATTCATGGTAAAAATGATAGCTGCCGTTCTGATTGCATCGTCCTGGAGCCTGGCCGGCCCCGTGGACCTGGTCGCGGTACCTGAATCACCCGCAGACGGCCTGGATCTGGGTCTCGGAATTGTAGAACTGGGCAAAGCCGCGCCCGCGCTCGGTGCCCTCCGGGAGGCGCTGGATGCCCTCCTCGCGTCCGGAGTTCCCGGCAGCGGGATGTTGAGTGCTGCCACCGAGCCACTGGCTTACGCGCTGGCTGCGGCCGACGAGCCGGGCGTTCCAATTGAGACCCCGCAGATGGGGCCAGCGACACCGGAGGAGGTCCTCGCCAAAACCAAGGCCGCCCTTCCTGCTCAGGACGGCTGGCGCCAGCCCGTACTCGACTGGATGGCGCGCAACATCCGCGAAGGCGCTTCCGAGGAGGGCGCCGCGGAGCTTGAAGCGCTGCTGACGACCTTCGCGGACGAGTGGATGGCGGCCTACCAAAAGTACGAGCCGCCGTTTCCGGACTTCGGTGCGGCCGACGCCCAGGCCTACCTGGACGAACAGGAGGCCCTCGCGGAGCGTGCCCTGGCGCAGCCGACGCCCTACGGTGACGAGATGCGGGCCGCCGCCGAGGCGCTCAGCGACCGCTTCGACGAGTGGGAATCCGGAAGCATGGGGGACCGCGAAGCGGTCCGTGACCTGCTGGCCGGCAGCCTGGCATTCCAGGCCCAAGCGATGGACGTCGAAATGATCGTGCCCGTGCCGCCCAGCCATGCCAACCCGTCAGAAGCCGTCTATGCACTGCTGGCGCACATGCACATCGGGCCCGCCGATCTCGAGGACCAGGAAATCCGGGACATCGCACTCCTGGGTGACCTGAACCAGCCTGTCCAGGACGCGCTGACGGACCTCCTGGACGCCCAACTCGCCCTGGCGATCGCCGCCGACAAGACAGAGCGCTGGCTCGACGACGACCGGCTGGCGTCCCTGGTCAACGCTCGCATGGACGCGGTGCAGCACGGCGATTCACTGCGGGAACTCGCCGAGGCCATCCCGTCCGAATTGAGGGAGGTCTTCCTCAGCGACATCGGACTTGTGCTGGGGGCCCGCCAGCAGGTCGCCGACGCGGCGACGATCCTCGACGAGGTCCTTGAGGCCAACCCCATCACCGGCATGGACGATGCGTCGCTTCCCGATCTCCCAGAGGAACATGACGGCGATGTGTCGGCGTCCCACGGGAGCGTTGGCGCCTGCCGCCCCTTCAAGCTGGGCCTCACTGGCAACGGCAACCACGGCGACCGCGACTACCGTATCCTCATCGAATTGGGGGGCGACGACACCTATACCAACAACGCGGGAGGCAACCACTGCGGCAAGGCATGCGGCAACATCACCCCGCTGGCCATCGCGCTGGACTTTGGCGGCGCCGACACGTACGGCAACCCCGGCGACAGACAGTCGTGCGGCATCAACGGTGGTGCCTTCATAGCCGGAATCGGCATGCTCTTCGACTTCGGCTCCCGCGACGACACCTACACCGCCGGCTCCTCCGGAACCAACGGTGGCGTCTTCGGCGGGCCCGGGTTCGCCCTGGGAATTCTGATGGATTTCGGTGGCAACGATGCCTACGACGCCACCAGTATGGGAACCAACGGCGGCGCCCTGGCCGTCGGCGCGTTGGGCCTGTCCATGCTCTTCGATTTCAAGGGCGAGGACACCTACGATGCCCGCTGGATCGGCACCAACGGCGGCGGCGTCGCCGTAGCCGGCCTTGCATTGCCTCTGGTGTTCGACTTCGGCGGCAATGACCAATATGATGCCGGCTCGGTCGGGACCAACGGAGGTGCCGGCGCGGCGCTCGGAGTGGCCTTGGGAATCAACTTCGAATTCGGCGGCAACGACCAATACGACGCCGGTTGGGTTGGGACCAACGGCGGCGCCGCCGGGCTTCTCGGGGTGGCCTTGGCCTTCAATCTCGAGTTCGGCGGCGACGATCGGTACAACGCCGGCTGGCTTGGCGCCAATATGGGAGCTGCGGGTCCCATCGCGCTGGCCTTCAACTTCGAATTCGCGGGCGATGACACGTACCGCGCCGGCTCGGTGGGCACCAACATGGGCGGCGCGCTCGGCGCGGCCGGCTTCAACTTCGAGTTCGGCGGCAACGACGCCTACTACGCCGGTTCGTTTGGAACCAACATGGGCGGGGCCGCCGTGGGCTTTGGCTTTGGCTTCGAATTCGGCGGCGACGATGTCTACAATGGTGGCTCCTTCGGCAGCAACGGCGGCGGCTTCGGAATCGGGCTGGGTCTGCTTCGCGATGCGGACGGAACCGATCACTACACCGCCGGCTCCGTTGGAACCAATGGAGGAGCCGCCCTGATCGCCGTCGGAATGCTGTTCGATCTGGGCGACGGCGA
>JBFIJP010000341.1:0-4555 GCA_041600695.1 Thermoplasmatota archaeon
ACAGCGGCTTTGGCCTGGGTGCCGTCGGCGCAGCGGACGAAGCGTACGCGGCGGGCTACGAGGACATCAACTACTGCTACATCCTGCGCAGTCTGGACGGCGGCGCCAGTGCCGAGGCCCCTGTGGCCATCACCCCCAGGCCGGAACCCCTGGGCCCCTACTGCTGGACCGTCGAGGCAAGCCCGGATGGAGCGCTGGCTCTCGGCTGGGGCAGTGCGTTTGGTGCCACCGGCGAGGCGCTGGCCCAGTGGAGTACCAGTTACGACGCTGGCGCCACATGGAGCACGCCGCGGCCGGGGTACAGCTACGAACCCATTCCCGGCGTCTTCGAGGAAAGCCGCTTCCGGACAGGAACCAATTACGAGGCAGCCTTTGCCCACTCGGGCCCGTGGCAAGGCCGCCTCTACGCCGTGCACGCCCACCAGGACGGTGACGACGCGGACATCATCATCCACTGGAGCGACGACGAGGGCGTTACGTGGTCGCCGGCCGTTCGGGTGGATGATGCTCCGCGTGGAGACCAGTGGCTACCCAACGTGGCCATCGCCGGGGACGGCAGCGTTCATGTGGCCTTCCTCGACAAGGCCCGAGACCCGGGCAACCGGCTCATCGATGTGGTGCATGCCACCAGCCTCGACGGCGGACAAACGTGGCACACGGGGCGGGTTAGCACGGTGAACTGGGACGGCGACCTGGGAGTTCACCAGGAGGGTTTCCCATTCCTGGGGGATTACATCGGTCTTGATGCCGCGGGTCCCCATGTTTGGGGCGGTGTCCCTGACGGCTCCAATGGTGCCGCGCTGGTGGCGGCTGCTTTCCACCTGAAGGCAGGCTAGGGCGGGGCGGACCCGCCTGCCCCCCAAGCGGTCATTCGCCGGTGTCCTTCAGGTGCCCCAGGGTCTGGACGGCAATCCTGTTGAGGCGGCCGCCGGGGGTGTCGTCCGCCCACGCCGCCACAATCCGGCCGTCGTCCAGCAGCGCTGTCTCGAAGAAGTCCCCGATCTTGCGGATCTTGCTGGAGCACGCCCCGCCGCTGGTGCACAGGGGGCCCTTGTGGGCATGGTTGTCCGAGATGAGGGCATTGATGAACGTCGCATCGGACGAGTCGGCGTCGTAGCTGATCGAGGTACCCACCAGCCAAAGGGTCGCGGCTGGTACCCGCTGCGCCTGGAAGGAGCCTTCGGCGCGCATGTACGAAATGGAAATGCGACCGGCGTCGCCAGCCACAATCCAGGGGAAAACGGCGGTGACGCCGGGGGGCGTGACCCGGATGGGGTCCCCCCATGTGGCGCCGCCATCCCCGGAGTAGGCGTACACGATGTGTTCGGCGCCGGCCTCTTGCACGCTCCATGCCAGGTACACGCCTCCCGCGCTGTCGACGGCAACGGAACTGAACAGGAAGCCGTACAGGACGCCCTCGGGCGCCGTGGATACTGAGACCACGTCGAACGTCAGGCCGCCGGTGCGCGAGATGAGGATGCCCTGGAAGGTGTCGCCGCCCGGCCCCGGTCCATAGGGCACGTAGATGGTGCCGTCGGGCGCCACCACGGGGTCGCCTGGCATGCCGAGGCTACCGACTCCCCGGGACCCCTGGGTGCCCAGGATGGGAATGGGGGCGGTCCAGGTAACGCCGTCGTTGTCGGAGCGGGTCACCATGACGCCAGCTGCTCCAATGAACAGGAGGAGGGCGGTGTCCTCGCCAGTGGTGATGAGCCATTGCCGGTCGGTAAAGGGCGTCATTGAAGCCAGCGGCATGAGATTCCAGGTTTCCCCGCCATCGTTGCTGCTGGCAACGGATTGCCCGCCCGTGACCGCGACCGGCGCCCCCTGGGGTCGCCACAAGCCGGACAGGTAGATGGTGCCGTCGCCATCCTCGTCCAGGTCTGCGTCGCCGCCCCCGTACGGGTAGTCGGGTATGCCCAGGTAGGTCCACGTGACGCCCGTGTCGGTGCTCTTCCAGACGCCGTCGCCTCGCTTGCCCTGGGTGCCGAGGATGCTGGTCATGTACAAGGAGCCATCGGAGGCCACCAGGATGCTGGGTTCGCTGCCGAATCCGTCGGGGCGATCGGAGGGCACCACGCCCACGGAGAACTTGATGCTGGAGGAGATGTCGTCGGGGGTTTTGGGCTCGTCAGGCTGTAGACAGCCGGACAGCACGGTAAGTGTCAGCGCGGCGGCAATGAACCAGGGGCGATGCATCAGTCCACCATCGTTCGGGTTGGCATAAGCGCTCGTGAACCGGCGATGCGTTGAGGAAACAACGGTGGCGGCTGGCGGTTCTCGCGGGGCCGTCGGGCGGGGTCATGAAAGCCCCGCAACGGGCCGGCCGGGCTGCGCGGCCCGGTGCTGGCAGGATCAGGCCACGACGCCAACGTATCCGTCGAGACAAGTCTGATGCAGGCCGGGCAATGGCGCAGCGGGGCTGGGTGTCCGGCCGGCCGTCAGGTCCAGCGGAACCCCCACGGCCTGGGTGAAGCGGTTGAGCGCCGCCAAGCCATACGGTTCGTGGTGCCGCGTCGAGATGACATGCACTGGCCGTCCATCGTCCCGCCGGGCCGCCAGTGCCGCAGCCAGTTCGGCCGCCTCGTCGCCCCTCCAGGGGTTGCCAGTGAGACGGATGTAGAGGAAGCCGGCGGTGACGCGTCGCGGGATGAGGCCGGCCGAGGTGCTCCAGACGAGGGCCGCGCCGTGCTCCTCCAACACGCGCAGGGCGTCGCCCCTGAACCAGGAGGGGTGCAGGAATTCGACGGCCACGCGGGCACTCCAGGGCAGCCTTGCCCACATCAATTCCAGCAGGGCCTCCAGTTCGCGCACGCGCTGGGGGGTGTGGGGGCCGGGCCAGGCCATGTGGATGGGGCCGGCGTTGGGCGAGCGGAGAATGGGTTCGACGGCGTGGTGCCAGTCGTGGAGTGCCCGGCGCGCGTCGGTGCCGGGGGCCACGAGCGTTTCCGGGGCAGCCGGCAGGAGACGGAGGGCGGGGGGCGCCTGTTCCACGAGCCGTTTGGCCGTGGTTCGGTCGAAGTGGGCCAGGCGCGTGCAGGCCAGTTCGTAGGCGCCGAAGATGCGACTGTAGGCTGCCAGCCATTGGCCTCGCGGCTGGTCCCCGTAGAGCGGCTGGAGCGTGGGGTGGCTGAAGCCGGCCAGCCCCGCGTGCAGCGGGCGCATGGCTGGAGGCAAATCTCGCCCACGTATGGACAAGCCGGCAGCCCAGGCGAAAGTACTCGGCCCTATGGCACCACGGTGATCTTCACATCCGTATGGTTGAGTGTGAAGGCAACATCATAGGCGGGATTGTTGGGGTCGGCGTCCACCACCGTGAACCCATACACGACCAGTTTCGCCCAGTCCGTGCCGGTCGTAATCTCGTAGTGGCAATCCTCCGAAGGCGTCGTGCAGTCGATGGTGGTGAGTCCCGCGGCGATCAACGTTTCGTCCCAGAACGCCTCGTAAGCCACCGGGTAGGGCGTGGTCGCGTTCAGGGTCAGGCTGGGGGTCTCGCCGGCCAGGTTGCTTCGGTCCGTGACACGGGCGACGATCTGGGCGCTTGACTTGCCGGACATGTGCGTCTCGTCGCCGCTGAGGGCAGCCAAGCCGACCTTGATGTCCACGGTCGACCCGACCACCGTCACTTCAAAATCCGGTTCGATGCGCATGGCCTCGTCCGTGTCTGATTGCGAGAGAATCAGCGCGCCGTTTTCCAGGCTGTACGTCTGATCCGGGAAATGGGTGTTGCGCGACTCGTACACGATGCGGCCGCTGCCGATGTTCTTCTGCAGCGAAATCGGGTCGTTGGACCCCACGCCGATGATGCGTTCGCCGCCGGTTGAGGTCTTGTACGCGATGGCATACTCCGCCTCCAGGCCGTCGTCGTTCATGACGATCTTGAGGGGCTTGGTGGCGTCCGCCACCACGCGGTTGAAGCGGTATTCGGGGTCCAGGATGTCGACCCAGTAGTCGTCCAGGCCCGCCTTGCTCTTGAGTTTGAACTCCTGGCCCTGGTCGTAGAGGACGTTGTTGTCGGCGTCGAGGGCCTCCTTCATGATCCAGGTTTCGCCGTCCTTTCGGATGTACACCGTGAACGTGCCGAGCAGGTTGTCGTTGTTGTCGCGGATCTTCAGGATCGTTGATTTCCCTTCGTCCTTGTTGCTGACTCCGTGCAACAGGATGCGCCAGTCGAGGATATCGGTAATGTCCTCAATGGGATCGCCGAAGGAGCCGACGGTGGTCCAGGATTCGTCGGAGACGACGATGCTGTCGACGACGGTTTTCTTGAATTCGCTGGCTTGGATGTCGAGCCCGACGGCTGACGGTTCGAAGGCGACGCTGTTGCCAAGGCCGCCGCTGCCCATGAAGGCCTGTTCAGGAGCAAGGCCAATGCGGGTCCCAATGGATGCCTCGGTCTGGTCCTGCTGCATCCGGTCGAGGGCAGACATGAGTGTGGCCAATTGGTCTTCCACCTGCAAGGTGAGCTTGGCCTCCTTCTCCTTCTCCCACTCCGGCACGAAGTCCACCTGGATGGCAACGAACGTGGAAACGACGATGGCGAGAATCAGCA
>JBFIJP010000342.1:0-4549 GCA_041600695.1 Thermoplasmatota archaeon
CAGCGACGGCAAGGTTACCCAGATGGGCCTGGGCCTGGAGCTGGCCAGTGGCCGCGTTGAAACCATCCGCTTTACGCCCACGCGTTTCACGCTGTGGCAAAACGAGTCGGCCGGCTACCAGGGTGCCTTGGCGGTGGTGCGGGATTTGTTTGCCCGCCAGGGCCGAGCGCTAACGGCGCAGGCGACCGTCCTGCCCCGGGCCGAGCGTGAGAGCCTGTTGGCCGAGGCGAGTCGCCCCTTCCTGCCTTTCATCGCGATCGTCCTGTTGTTTGCATCGGCGGCGCCGGTCCTGATGGTGCTAGTTTGGCTCAAGGTGCCCATCCCCTTGTCCCTTGCACTGTCTCTGGTGGCACCCGCCGCGGTCAGCCTCCGCAGCTTCGCCCAAAGCCGCCGCCGTCACGACATCCTCAACCGGCTGTCGAAGATGGCCGAGTTCGAGCGGGGGCACGCCACGTGAGCAAGGCAGGCGCGCCGCGGCCCCGTTACGTGGCTTTTCGCATCGCTTCCACGCGGCCAGTATCCAGACGCGCGTTTGGCAACGCCCTGAAGGGGCGCGCGCGCCACGACGGCTTTGACGAAGCACTCCTGCCTCAGCTGACCAGGTTCGAGCACCCGCATGGTATCGTCCATTGCGATCATGCCCAACTCGCTGCGGTACGAGTTCTCTTGGGCCGCATCAATTGGATCGTGGATGCGGCAGCGAAGGTCCCGATCAAGGTCGAGACTCTCAGTTCAAGTGGTACGATCAAGAGCCTGACGGACCGCCTGGGGGTGTTGGGCACGCGTGGCGAAGCGCCGCCCAAGGCGCCGCGGAAACCGGCAGCGGGCCGGCCGGGGCCTGCTCCGGCGCGGCGAACCACGGATCGCCCGGGCCGGCGACGGTAATTCTGCCGCACCCTGAAATCGCGGCGTCCAGTGGCGGGCTCACCGGGCGTGTCTGCGCAGAGGGTCAGGCCGATACCCGGCAGGACGGACGCGCCATTCCGCCCACCAAGGCTTTTAAGGGGACCTCTTGTCGGCGGCCACGGGCCAGTCGGCGCCATGCGTCGGCACCCAATGAAGAATGACCCCGGCCACGCGCCGGGCAACGGAGATGAAAAAATGCCCATGTTCGTTCGGTTTGAGACTCCCAAGGAGCTCGCCAACCAGATCTACGAGTCCGTCGAGAAGGCCCGCGCCACCGGCCGTGTTGCCAAGGGCGCCAACGAAGTGACCAAGCAGGTCGAGCGCGGCGTCGCCAAGTTCGTCGTGATGGCCGAGGACGTTACGCCGGAAGAGATTCTGGCCCACATCCCGCTCCTGTGCCAGGAGAAGGGTATCCCGTACGGCTACGTTCCCAGCAAGGCTGAGCTCGGCTCCGCCGCCGGCATTCCCGTCGGCACCGCCTCGGTTGCTGTCCTGGACGCCGGCACCGCCGGCGAACTGGTCGAAGATGTCGTGAAGAAGACTGCATCGCTGCAGTCCTAAGGAGGCCGTTAGATGGCTGAAGACGAAATGACCACTGAACTTGACGGATTCCCCAGCGAAGTCGTTGAGGTCATGGGCCGCGGCGGCATGACCGGCGAGGTCCTGATGGTGAAGGTCCGCGTGATGGCCGGCCGTGACAACGGCCGCATCATCGCCCGCAACGTCCTGGGCCCTGTCCAGGTCGGAGACATCCTCATGCTCCGCGAGACTGAGCGTGAGGCCCGCAAGATCGGGGGTCGGCGTAATTGAAGGACTGCACGTTTTGTGGTTCCGAGATCGAGGCCGGCACCGGCAAGATGTTCGTCAAGAAGGACGGACACGTGTACCATTACTGCAGTTCCAAGTGCCAGCGCAACATGCTGGGCTTGAAGCGTGTTAACCGGTACGTGCCGTGGACCCGCGCCCACGTCAAGGGCGGCCAGTAGGCCGTTCGCCATCCTTTCCCTTCCCTCTCTTCTCGGCTTTTCTTGTCTTGACGTTGCAGCGAGCGCCAGCGCTCCCGGGCGATGCCCGGCCCGAAAGCAACCCCTAAGCGGCGGGCGCTGCTGGCGGCGCCATGGTCCTGACTCCCTCTACGATGGTTGCCCTGGGTACACGGGCACCGGATTTTGAGTTGCCCGACACCGGCGGAACCATGGTGCGCCGGGCCGATTTCGAGGGCAAGCCGCTCCTGGTGGCCTTCATCTGTAACCACTGCCCGTACGTGAAGCACATCGCCGACCGGTTCGCAGCCGTGGCGAGCGACTTACAGGCGCGGGGCGTTGCTGTGGTTGGCATCAATAGCAATGATGTGGCCAACTATCCCGACGACAGCCCCGAAAGGATGGTGGAGGAGGTGGCGCTTCGTGGCTACGATTTCCCGTATCTCTTCGACGAGACGCAGGAGGTCGCCCGGGCGTACCATGCGGCCTGTACGCCGGATTTCTTCCTGTATGATGGCGAGCACCGCCTTGCGTACCGTGGTCAGATGGACGACTCCCGGCCCGGTAGCGGTATTCCGGTGACGGGGGCCGATTTGCTGGCGGCGGCGGAGGCCGTGCTGGCCGGCCGGCCGATCACGGTTCAGAAGCCCAGCGTGGGTTGCAACATCAAGTGGAAGGCATGAACACCGCCCGCAAGGCCGGCTTGGCCATGCTATTGGGCTACGCGCTGCTGGCGACGCTTCTGGTCACGGGCCTCGTGACCATGGTCGGGGTGGACTGCTCTGGCGCCTGGTGCGCCCCGTGGCTCCTGTTCGAGGTGGCCGTGTTCATTGTGAGCGCCGTTGTCCTCCTGGTTGCCGGTGCCGTGCTGATTCCCGCGGGCTACGCCTTCCTTCGCTTTGGCCGGGCGGGGTCCAATTTCAGGGTGGTCGTTCGGCGAGGAGGCCCCGACCATCGCCACCATCATGGCCACGACAGCCACGGGGGCCAGCACCACGACCACCGTGGCGGGGCCGGCGGGGCTGGCGCGGCCGGCGGAGCCGGCGGAACCCGGAGGACTGGCGAGGGGCCCTCCTCGGGCGGGGATGTGATTGATGTGGAAGCCCGGGAGATTCACCGCGACTAGCACCGGGGCGGCTTGCTCAACCAGGTGGCTCCAGGCCCGTGGACGATGCTGCGCATGGCTCTCGCCGGGGCCATCCTCCTGGGCCGGCTCGGCGTCCTGCCCGGCCTGCCTTGGCAGTCAGGCTTGTAACGCGGCCCGCCCGTGGCTTGGCCATGGGGCTGGCCATGCGTACAACTGTGCTTCTGGGGGCCATCGTTTTGGTTGGCGGCGCGGGCAATCTGGCCCTTTTCCTGTGGGGGCCCAGCGGGTACGGAGAGTTTCGGGCCATCGGTGTGGAGGGCGATTCCCGGGAATACCTGCTCCATCTTCCGCCCGGCCTGGGCTCCCAGGGGCCGGCGGCGCTGGTCGTGGCGCTGCACCCGTTGGGCGGGTGGAGTCATCAATTTGCCCGGGTTTCCCAGTGGACCACCCTCGCGGATCAGGAGGGCTTTGCGGTGGTGTTTCCGGACGGCCAGGGTCCGTTGCGACACGTGGGGCAGGGATGGAATGCCGTGCATTGCTGCGGGTACGGTTTCGAACGGAACGTGGATGATGTGGCGTTCCTGGACGCGTTGCTCGACGAACTCCTGGCGAGCTTTCCCTTCGACCCCGCCCAAGTCTACGTCGTCGGCCACTCCAACGGTGCCATGATGGCCTATACCTATGCCGCCCTGCGTCCCGAACGCCTGGCGGCCATTGGGGCGGTGGCTGGTGCCATTGCCAGTGGACCCAGCCTGGACCAGATGGTTTCCACGCCTGCGGCCAGCGGCCCGGTTTCGGTTGCCATCGTCCACGGCACCCGGGACGGGGTTGTGCCCTTCGATGGAGGGGGCAATGGAGACCGGGGCGGTTGGCGCTTTGCCCCCGTTGACGATGCCGTCTCGTTTTGGTTGGCGGCCAATGGCGCCGAGCGTCCAGGGGATGTTCGGGCCTTGGGCGGTGGCACCACGCAGACCACCTTTGCTGGCTCCGGGGGTACGGTGCAGTTGACGGCGGTCGCGGGAGGGCGGCACGGTTGGCCCGGCGGTCTAGGCAATCCATTGCGCGATCCCCCGGGTGGGCAGGTTGACGCAACGGCGCTCATTTGGTCGTTCTTCGAGGGCCACAGGGCCCATCCGGGGGAAACGCAAGCACCTTCAGGCTCCGACGCCTGAGAATCTTCGTGAGCCGCCCGCGCTCCCGGCGTTCCCCGGTTGCCCTCCTTGTCCTGCTCCTCTTGGTGGCCGGCTCGGCCGTGTACGCCATCACGCAGCTTCCGCTGGGTGCGCTCCTGGACGACGATCCCCGCTCAAAACTGGGCAATGTCACGGTGGACGGCGAGGTACGACCCTACCTGTACCATGTTCCCCCAGGCCTCGATGGGTCAAACGAGCCAGCGCCGCTGGTCCTTCTTCTGCATGGTGCCGGCACGGGCGCCCGGGCGATTCGCACGGCCACAGGCTTCGATGCCATCGCGAATGCCGAGGGAGCCATCGCCGTGTACCCCAATGCGGCGTACCCCGAGGGACTCACCAGCCACGCGTGGAATGCCGGGTTCTGCTGCGACGCGGCCCAA
>JBFIJP010000343.1:0-4542 GCA_041600695.1 Thermoplasmatota archaeon
AAGGTGGCCTATCCGCGCACGCTGTTCCTGTTCATGCTAGGCACACTGGGCCTCGCGCTCACCCACCACTACTCGTCCTGGATGGGCATCTCGGCCCTGTCGGCAGCCATCATTCTGCCCTACCTGCTCCGAGACATCGCCAAGCTGCTAGGGCCCTTGCCCAACCCCCGCGACGCCCTGGCGAAGGCCGGCTTCTACCCGCTGCGGCCGGCGCCGCTGCTGCGCATCAGCCTGCCCATCGTCCTCTACGCCATCATCCTGGGCTACTGGACCGTCGGCTCCGGCGACATCAAGGCGTTCGTCAACTTCCAGGGCATCTTCCGCTTCGAGCAGACCGAGACGTTCGTGGAGGCTCGCTCCGTGCGTGCCCGCCCCACCGCCTGGCTCAGCCTGTTCAACTACATGGACAGCGTTCTGCCCCTGGCCAGCCTGGCGGTGGCGGCGTCGGTGGCCTGGAGGACCCGGGCCCGCGTGGCACCCGTGACTGCGGGTCTGCTGGCCTTCGCCATCCTGATCGCCGTGGGCTTCGTCTACCGGCCCTTCCTGCCGGCGCGAACCCAGGCCATGGCAGGCATCCTGGGTGCGCTGTTCATGGCGTTGTTGTTCACCGCGCGCCCCATTGTGAAGCGGCTGCCACTTGCCCTGATGTTGTTCCTGGTCTTCTCGATGTTCGGGTTCAGTTCGGTCAACGCCGTGGGTTACATGTACCCCTGGACCCAGCGGGAACCCCTGCCCCTGGCGCAGGAGGAACCCGACGAAGAAATGGCGGGCTTCATGTTCTACGCCATCCCGCAGCGGCCGTTGCCCCGGTCCCAGGGCAGTCTCGGCGCGCTGGTTTTTGCTTCAACCGGCTTCCTGATCTATCCTGACCGTTCAGCGGCGAGCATCCAATGGATCTGGCCGCCTCTGCTGCCCGGGGCGGAGCTCCAGTTGCAGTATTGGCTGTTGGAGGATGAGGCGCTTCAGTTTGGCACGAGGGCGCCCGCCAACGTGGCGGCCAACGAGGCGACACGGCAGCTCTTCATTCGTTACCCGTCCGTTGAGATGACCGAGGTCTTCGAGCGGACGCGGCGCATCATGGATGACGGTCGGTATACCATGTGGTATCCGACGTTCGAATGACGGACGGCCGCGGGGGCGGTGGAACACAGCCGATTGGCGGCAGCCGGCTGGGGCAGCCAGCTGGTGGCGGCCCTCTTCCGGCGGCCCGCTGGTGGCAGCTGGCAGCCCTGTGTGGGGCTACGTTGGACCAACGACCTGTTCGAGGATCGCCAGGAATTGGTCCGCCACGGCGGGTCCCTGGTGTTCGAGGGCGACCTCGCGGCAGGCTTCGCGGCAGCGCTGGTGGCGGGCCTCGTCGTACAACGACTCCACGGCCGCCGGCAGTGCAGATGTGTCGCCGCCCACACAGATGCCGGCCCCCCGCCGGGACAGGATGCCATTGGGATCATGGTTGAGGGATACGATGGGAACCTCGCAGGAGGCGGCCTCAAGGAAGGCATTGCAGAAGCCCTCGACGTTGCTTGTGTTCACCAGCACACGCGCCCTGGCGTAGGCGGCAGGCATGTCCTCGTGGTCCACGTCCCCCAGGTGTTCCACGTTTGGCAGGCCCGCCAGCCGCTTACGGAACCACTCCTGGAAATCGTCGGGCCCGACCACGCCGCCGGCCATGATGAAGTGGCGCTCCGGCAACGCCTCGGCCAGATCCATGAACAGGTGGGGCTGTTTGTACTGCTGCTTGATCCGGGCGACCCAAAGGATGTCCTGGCCGCGGCTCGGCTGCCAGGCCCGCTCGGCAACGAGGTCGGGCAACACGTAGACTCGGCCCCGTCCCGCCATTTCCTGCTGCTTGCGTGTGATGGTGATCTGGGCGTTGGCGAGCTTGCGGCCGATCCAGAACCCCAGTGGCCCGATGACGCGGGGCGGCAGGTGAAGGTCCCGCAGGCGGCCGTCGTGGTCGCTGGCCCAGTGGTACACGAAGGGCACGCCTGCGGCCCTGCAGGCCAGCGCCAAATAGAGCGTGTTCCAGGTGGCGACGCGCTGGACGACAACATCCACGCCCGAGGCCTGGATGACCTGCCGCAGCCGCTTCACCTTGGCCGCGGCGGCGCGTGCGCCGCCTGGCAGTCCCTGCTCCGTGGGCAGGCGGACGAACGTGGCCTGGTGGCCAGCCACGAACGCGTCGTCGTACAAGCCAGCCGGCTGGCGGGGATCGACGAAGACGGTGGTCCGGGTGCGTTCGGCCACATGGCGGCTGAGTTCAGCCACCTGGCGCTCCGCGCCTCCGATGAGCCAGGCACCCGTGGCGTAGAAGCCAACGTGCAGATCAGGCACGGTCTTCCTCCATGCGAGTCCACAGGGCGCCAAGGTTCTCCAGGTAACGTGACCAACTGAATTGCTGTGGGTCCACGGCGCGGGCGGCGGCTTGCAGGGCCCTCCAGGCGACAGGATCATCGCGCAGGTGGCCGAGGGCTTGCGCCACGGCCTTCCCGGTCGGTTCGACCACCACGCCCGCCCCGGTTGCCAGGACGGGTTCCACCGCCCCCGTGTCCCCGACTACCAGCGCTGGCAGGCGGCGGCTCAGGGCCTCCAGGACGGCGCGGGGCATGGCGTCCAAGTGGCTACCGTAGAGAAACAGGTCTGCCTCGTCGAGCATGGCCACCACGTCCCGGTGGGTCATCTGGCCCTCGAACGTCGCGCGGTCGCCCAGCAGGCCCTCAACCTCGGCGCGAATGGCTTCCCGGTAACGCCCCTGGCCAAGGATACGCCAGGTGAACGGTTCCTCCAGGCGGGCCAGACCCTCTGCCACGGGCAGAAGCCCCTGGCTTTTTTCCTCGAAGTCAAAATTGGTCACGGTCACGAACCGGTCCAGGCGCTTGCGTGCCCTGCGGCGCGGCGGGGAGGCAAGAAATGAGCCTGCGATGCCATGACTGAAACGGACCACCGGGCCATCCAGGCGATCCCCCAGCCAGGCGCGGTACCGGTCCTCGGTCCACCGGCTTACCATGACAAGAGCGTCGGCCGCCAACAGGTTGCTGCGAACCAGTGCATTGCTGGCGCCGCCCACGAGGCGGCCATGGTTGACGACGTGCTCGTGGTGGGCATCCCAACCCAGGTAAACGACCAGCCGGGCGTCACACCCGCGGCGCCGCAAGCGTCGACGCAGCCGCCGACCGCCCGAGGCAGCAAACAGGGGGTCCTCCGCCACAATCAGGATGCGCTTGCCAAGGCTGGCAGCCGTCGGCTCAATGGCGCGGGCGTACCGCAGTTTGGCAGCCGGCCCGACGGCCATGTCGAAAAACGGATCGCATGCCAGCAGGGGCACCCCTGCGGCCTGCGCTGCTGCCCCCAGGTTGGACCGGGTTTCGCCCCGGGCGGGCAGCAGGTGCACGGCATCAAATGGCAGGCTCATGGCACTCGGCGGCGCGGCCCAGTCGGGGCGCCGACTTGACGGTTGCGAAGCCGCATGGATCGCTTCACAGGGCCTAAATGAACGCCACGGGTCGCCGCCTCGTGGCTGCCGGCACCCTGCGCATCGTTCATCTCGCCGCGTTCTACCGGCCCCACCTCGGCGGGATCGAAAACTACGTTCATTACCTCAGCCAGGCGCAGGCAGCAGCCGGCCACGCAGTCGAGATCCTTACCATGGACACCGAACACGTCGGGCCCCGGGAAACCGAGGGCGACGTGGTGGTTCATCGGGCCCGCGTCGGCCTGCGATACTACAAGGGCATCTATTCCCGTGATTTCTCGGCGCAATTGGAGGATTTGGCCGCCAAGGCGGACATCCTGCATGTCCACGCACCGTTTCCCTTTGGCCTGGAGGTAGCCCTGCGGGCGGCGCGCCGCGCCCGTGCCCGTCGGGGCAGCGGCCACCGGCCCAAGGTGGTGGTCACGTACCACGGCGAGGGGCGGGCCACCCGCCAGCCGCTCTATGCACTGCCCCGGTTGGCGTACAGCCGCTGGGAGAAGCGCATGCTGGCGCGCGCGGACCAAACGGCGTTTCTCACGGACAGTTACCGCGATAGCCTGTCCCTGGGACCCGCTCTGAGGGCCGCCAGCACGGTGGTCGAGACCGGGGTCGACACCAAGCGGTTCCGGCCGTTGAAGCGCGGCGAGGATCGGCGCCTTCGGGGGGTTTTCCCGGTTCTGTTCCTGGGGAGCCTCCAGCCGGCCAACCGATACAAGGGCGTGGATGTCCTGCTACAGGCGCTGACCCAACTGCCGGATGAGGTTGCCCTCCATGTGGTGGGGCGAGGCGGGCTGGTGGCCGAATATCAGGCGCTGGCGGCTAAACTGGGCCTCCTCGGTCGCGTGACCTTCCACACGGACGTTTCGGACGAGGAACTCCCTGCCGTGGTCCGCTCGGCCAAGTTGTTCGTTCTGGCCTCCGTCAGTGGACCCGAAAACGGTCCCCTGGTGGTTCTGGAAGCCATGGCCAGCGGTGTCCCGGTGCTGGCCACCAGGATTCCGGGCGTTCGGGAAATGCTCAGGGACGGCGAACTCGGCCCCCTGGCAGAGCCGGGCGACGCCGAAGACCTG
>JBFIJP010000344.1:0-4535 GCA_041600695.1 Thermoplasmatota archaeon
CCAGGCACCGGAGAGCGTTCTTCCCGGCGACCGGCCGGCCGCCCATCGGGCGGCCCACACGGCGACCCACACGGCGACCCACACGGCGACCCAGCGGACCACCCCTCTGGCCGCATGTCTTCCCGACGGCGAGCCAACTGCCTATTCAACAGGAGGCGGGGTGACAATCTTGCGCAACTGCCGGGCCGCGATGTGCAGCCCCGTGAAGGCAGCGATGGCCGCCAGCGCCTGGAGGTAGAGGAGCCAGCCTTCCAGGTTGAGCGGCCAAACCGTCATCAGGGGCGCTCGTCCGCCCACCAGGGCGGCCACGAAGACCACGCCGTAAAAGACGGCCAAGAGCAGGGTCCCAAGGCGCAGCCGGCGGGCAGCCAGCGCGAAATGCCCGAAGGCTTCCCGCTCGAAGGCCCGAGCGCCCCGCTCAGCCATCACGGCCAGGGTCAGGGGGAGCGCCAGCACCACCACCGCCAGAGGCGTCAGGGCCGGATTCGGCTGCAATTCATGCGTCGCCCGGGCGACCAGTTCATAGGTGCCAGCGCCCGCGCTCGACACGATCTGCTTCGGCACATGCACCGTGAGCAGGCCCGCCGCCCGCTCCAATCGCACCGTATCGGCCGCCGGCTCGGCCGTCGTCGCCGCCTCGATGCGTTGCCCATCCGGGAGGACGAGCGCATCGAAGCGGAAGTGGTCCGCGACGCTCAACAGGAGGGTCTGGGTGATGTCGGCCACTGGTTTGTCCAACTCAACAGACACGGAGGCCTCCTCAACGCGCAGCGTGCCCGCCCGGTATTCCCTCTGCACAACACTGGCGGCCGGCAGTTGCGCCTCAGCCGTGTACTCGGCCTCCTGGATGATGACGCGAACCTCTTGCATTGGCAGCAGAAGGGGAATGTCGAAGCTCCACACCAGGACGACTGGCCCGGCGGCGGGCACATCGAGGGCCTGGGCGCCCGAGGCACCCTCTAGCGTTGCGAGGCTTGCGCCGTTGGAATCCGTGACCTCAAGGGTCCATCCGGCATTCTGGCCGGGCACGCTGCCGCTGCGTTGGGAGGACACGTCCAGGCGCAAACTCGTGGTCATGGCCGGCAAATCGAGAGCAAGGGTCGCCGTGGCGCACATGCGTCCAGTGGTCTGGCCGGGCAGGAGGGCACCGGTCGCCTCGAAGACAAGCTGGTCGCCCACTGTCAGGGTCGCCTCATCGCATGTGGTTTTGGCCTCTGCATCGGCCAAGGGAAGGAAGGCACCCACGCGAACGGCCGCGGCCCCGGTGGCGGCGTCGGCCGCCTGGGCAGGCGCCAACAGCACGACACACAGCAACACGCCTGCCAGGATTCGTTTCACGTCGGTTCCTCCTGTACATCCACCTCACCGGGAGCCCCCAGCAGGAGCCGGGAGTCGGTGCAGGACTCGATGTGGTCAAGCAGCAGCATTCCGTCCACGTTGTTGAATAGAACGAAATCGCCTGGAACTCCCAGCAGGCGCAGGCGGCGGGCCATGTACTGCGTGAATGCCTCCACGGCGTCGCTGTCGTTGTGCCCAACCAGGGCGTTGAGAGAGTCAACGACAACATGCACCTCCGGCCCCACCTGATAGATCAGTTGCTCGCAGCGCATGGCCAGGAGTTCCAGCATCGACGGCGACGGCACGATGGCAGCCACATCCCCTTCCTGCGAACCAGGCTGGCCCGCCGCGTCCAGGAAGCGCAATTGCGCGGTGTCCACGCCGTGGCCTGCGAAGGCCTTCTCCAGCATGGGGTGGGTTCGGTCCGCGGTGACGTACAAGACCCGGCGGCCGCCCTCCTGTAATCGCCGGACGTGCCTCGCAATGGCAACCACGTGGCTGCCCTGGGGAATCAGGACCCGTACGGCCGGCGTGGCCGACCGGGTTGCTGCCAGCAGGAAGAGCGAGACGATTCCCACGCCGGGCAGTGGCCGAACCCCCCTGATAAGGGTGGGGCCTGGGGCGATCATCCCCCCGCCGCCGAGCGGCGCACTGGCAAGCCCCCACCTGCCCGGTCCTGTGAATCAGCGCCTCCTTTATTGAGGGGCGCTTGTGCGGACCGTGGCCGTGTGGGAGATCATCCTCCGTGCACTGTGGCTGTTTCTGCCCGCGTACGTGGCGAACATGAGCCCCGTCTTCAGCGCGAAGCTGGCGCCAGCCTGGAAGAAACCCATCGATGGCGGACGCATCCACAAGGACGGCAAGCGCGTTCTGGGGGACGGAAAGACCTGGCGCGGCCTGGTGGGCGGCGGGCTTGCAGGCGGCGGCACCGCCGTGGCCATGTCCTACGGCGCAGGCGGCTTCCTGAAGGGGCTCGACTTCGGTGGCAACGGCTACTGCGGCGGCCCGACCGACGGGTCACTTGCCTGCGACGCCGAGGCCGCCGCGTGGTGGGCCATCTTCCTGTTCGGCTTCATCGTCGGCTTCCTGGCACTGGTGGGCGACGCCATCGAGAGCTTCTTCAAGCGGCGGCTGGGCAAGGAACGAGGCGCCCCCTGGATTCCCTTCGACCAACTTGATTTCGTGGTCTTTGGCCTGATCGGGTTCGCCGTTGGCGCAGCCATCCTGCCAGCCGGCTGGGTGGCCGAGGCCCTCCTGGGCCACTGGCTCACCCTGACCACCATTCTCGTGGGCACGCCGGGCTTGCACCTGCTGGTGAACCGCATCGGCTATTGGCTCAAACTCAAGGACGTCCCGTGGTGACATGGACCTGCTCGACGACGACGATCTGTTGAACCTGCGCCGGCGCGCCAGATCCACCGACCCCGAGGCCGTGGTGGCAGAGGAGCGCAGCGGCCGCCTGGTTCTGCCCAGCCAGAACCGCGACCTGGACGAATGGGCCAGCACTCCGGCCGGATCCCAGAGCGAGGCCCCCGCCAGGGGCCCCGGAACTGCGGGCGCCTGTCATGTGTGCGGGACCCGCCCCGGCCGCTCCACCTGTGCCAACTGCGGCCGCAAGGCCTGCCACGCGGACATGTGGGTGATGCTTCGCCTCTGTCGCGCTTGTGCCAAGGACGAACGCTACCGCGCCGACGGCGCACCGGAGGAACCGTGACCACACTGACCGAGAAGGCTCGCAGCGGCGACCCTCCGACGCTCCGCCATGTCCTGCCCTTTTTCGTGGGACTGATCGTCTTCGCCGGCCTGGCACTCTTCAACGACCTGCGCCATTTCGAACTCTGGCGCAACTACGCACTGTCAGGGGTCATCATGGGTGGCATTTCCACCTACGTCATCTGGCGCTACGATGTGCGGATTCCCCATTACATCCAGTGGGTCATGGTGGCAGGCATGTTCCTCCACTACGGCGGCGGCAGCCTGGGCTCCCCGGACAAGTTCCGCATGGGCCTGATGGGTTTCCACGGCGTCAACGGCACCTATCACGTGATCAGTTGGTGGGATCACCTGACCCACGGCGTGGGCATCGGCGCCAGCACGATGGGCATCGCGTACCTTCTGGAGGTGTACCAGTACCGCCGCCGCCTCGACTGGCCGGCGTGGCTCCTGTGGGGCATGTCGGTCCTGGCCGGCCTGGCGGCGGGCGTGGGCGTCGAACTGTACGAGTACCTGGGTAAGACCTGGTTCCAGACCATCGACCAGGGTGGCTACATCAATACCATGCAGGATCTGCACTACAACCTGCTGGGTGCCGCCTTGGGCGCGGGCCTAGCCGTGAGCCTCAACCGCACGCGGTTTCGTGAGCGCATCGAGAGCCACTGGGGAAAAGTTGGCCGCGTGCCGCCCACCTATTCCAGCCAGTTGCTGCCGCCGTCCATGACGGGATTCCTTGGCTTTGTGGCCATTCCTGCCGTGACATCCTTGTGGCTGGCAACCTGGTACCTGTTTCGCACCATCCCGCCGGACGACTCGGTGCTGTACGACCCGGCGCTCACGATCATGACCTGGTCGGCTGCAGCCGCTGCTGTTCTCGGCCCCCTCGCCTCGATTGTCCATGCACGCCTGCAGCGGGGCACTCAGCCCGAAAAGCCGGTCGTGCAGGCCGAGGCCGAAGCGGCCCCGGAGGAGCCCTGATGCGCAGCGTCATCGTTGCGCTCATCGGGTTGTCGCTGCTGGGCGCGCTCTTTGCAGCCATCTATTACAGCCCAGAAAACGTGGTGCTGCGGGAGTCGGGCGTCCCGGCATTCAACCTGGCACCCGGCGAGGCTCGAATCGATTTCCTGGAGCCCAGCATCGAAAATGGCCCCATTCTGGTGGAAATCGTGGTCGTCAGCGGCCGCGTGGACCTATACCTAATGGACCAGGAATGGGCCAGCAGCCTGACCCACGGTGGCTCCCTGGACCTGAGCCAGCCGTTCAGCTACCATGCCCAATGGAGCCGGTTGGGCCTGAACGAATCGTACAGCTTCACGATCGTGGCCGATGGCAAAACGCGTTATGGGATGCTGATTGACAACACGGACAACTACTACGAGGGCGACACGGTGCCGGAGGAGGACCCGGAGAATGGCACCGCGCGCATCCGGATTCAGACGCGCTACATCGCGGAAGAGCAACGCAGCTTGATCCTGGGGTACATC
>JBFIJP010000345.1:0-4520 GCA_041600695.1 Thermoplasmatota archaeon
ATGGTCGGCCACGGGTTCGTTGAGGGGTGGCTCAGAGAAATGAGCAGCTGCTAGACCGGGAGGCAGCCACGGCGAATTGTACGTGAGAATGAAGTCAAGGCCCGTCATCGAGGTTTCATTGAACCACACAAATCGGGACATTGTTTCATCGACATGGTCAAGGGGCATGTAATGATGCAAGACGGCGCTACTCTCGTTGTAGCCTTCAACGATCCATTTGATGGTGGTTTGGTTAACGCCCCCCACGTTCGCATCGACCAACGACATTTCGGCTAGCAGCACTGGCAGCCCCAGCTCGTCCTGAAATGCATTTGCAAATTCCGGGTCATCCACGAACATGATCAACGCCAAAAGGATGTCATGGAAGCCCTTCTCGCACGGCAGATCCTGGATGTCAAAATCGTCGCCAGCCACCATGATCCGCATGGGGCCCCGTTCGAAGGTACCCCATGCAACCCGAGTGCAGTCGAAGTAGTGCTGGGAGAACTGTGGCTGTTCTGGTTCCGGCCAGCCCGGAGGCCGGGGCCACGTCGGTTGGGGGCCGTAGATCGTGCCGAGCCGAACGTACTCGCAATCGGTCAAGTCCAGGGCGCCGGCAGGGGTAGCGACGTAGGGCAGTTCTCGTGTCTCGCGCTCGGGGCCTTCAGGATCCGGCAGTGAATCATCGTCAACAGCGGGAGTGTTGCTATTGCCCATGCAGCCGGCCAGGAGCAGGCAAAGCAGAAGCACGTGTCGCGTCATGCTAGGATCCGGAGTGGGGACACTCGTGAACGCCAGCCTCGATACCTGCTGCTCGAGAATCGGTCACCCATGGAACACCCTCGTTCTGCAGCCATGGAAAGACAGCGATCCACAACGCAACGGCTCCACCTTGAGGATCGAGTGCGGTGAGCTTAACCGGGTCATTGTCGCCTCCGTCCGGCTTATCATACGTGCGCGGAGTACATGTGTTGCAAGGGTCCCGTAACTCTGGCGCGTCGCAGGGGCCATCCTCGGGCAATTGATCCCACACAAGCCAGAACACCTCCTCTGGACTGGGGAAAGCTTCAACCCGTGGTTCTTGCACGGGCAGCATCTGGGCCATCCGTCCGACGCCCGTCCACGCCGACTTGAGCGGACGCTCAACCCCTTGTCCAGCCAAGTCTGCGGTTTGGCGTTCTACGTCGTGGCCGAGGTTGTGATTGCCCGCCGCCGTCGGCACCAACAGAACGAATCCAAGCACCAACACCATCCAAGCCTGCCTTGCCATCACGACACCCAACGTGCGTTACCATTTAATCACACTCGAACACCCGTTGGTGAATAAATCGGTAACGCTGCCGAAAACCTATGAGTACAGACGAAGCGCTGGGGGAGTCGCCCCGAGGGGCGGGCTCGGGAGCAAGTGGAAACCGCAGCCGGGCGCTTGCCCAATCGTCTTCTGCCTCAGCCGCGTTTGACTGTCTCGCGACGCTCGGTCCTAAAAGTTGCGCCATGGGCCTGTCCGGCCGCAGGCCTCGAAAACCCTCCGTCCGCCGTGACAAATGACTCGCGCTCGAAGGGCTCGCTACGCTCGTTCTTCGAGCCGCCTAGCACAAGGCCGCTACGCGGCCTCGTGCGCGTCGAAAGAACTCACTTCGTTCGTTCTTCCAATCCTGACCAAGGCCTTGCAAGCACGGCCTCGGCCGCGCTCGAAGCGCTCGCTACGCTCGTTCTTCGAGCCGCCTAGCACAAGGCCGCTACGCGGCCTCGTGCGCGTCGAAAGAACTCACTTCGTTCGTTCTTCCAACGCCCCATGTGCAGCCGCCAGCCGGGCAATGGGAATCCTGTACGGGGAGCAGGACACATAGTCCAGCCCAGTGCGGTGGCAAAACTTGACGGATTCGGGGTCCCCGCCGTGCTCTCCGCAGATGCCGACCTTGAGGTCCGGTCGGGTCTTGCGGCCGAGTTGGGTTCCCATTTCGACGAGCTTGCCAACGCCTGCGAAGTCGATGGTCTGGAACGGGTCGTATGGGATGAGCTTCTTCTCCTCGTAGAACGCGAGGAAGCCGCCGGCGTCGTCCCGGCTGACACCGAGCGCGGTCTGTGTGAGGTCGTTGGTTCCGAAACTGAAGAATTCGGCGTCCTTGGCGATCTCGTCGGCCGTCAGCGCGGCGCGGGGGAGTTCGATCATGGTGCCGACGAGGTAGTTGACCTTGCTGTCGGCCTTCGCGAGTACCTCGGCCGCGACACGTCGCACCACCTCTTCCTGGTGCTTGAATTCCGTCGCGTGGGCGATGATCGGAATCATGATTTCAGGCTGGACGTTGATGCCCTCACTGGCCACCTGAACGGCGGCCTCCAGGATGGCACGCGCCTGCATCTCAGTGATCTCGGGGTACGTGATGCCCAGCCGGCAGCCGCGGTGGCCCAGCATGGGATTGCTTTCGGCCAAGGCCCGGATGCGTTCGCGAAGCTTGTCGACGCTGATATGCATCATCTTCGCCAGTTCTTCCTGCTCCTTGGCTTCGTGGGGCAGGAATTCATGCAGCGGCGGGTCGAGGAGCCGGATCGTCACGGGCCGGTCGCCCATGGCACGGAAGAGGCCGGCGAAGTCCTCGCGCTGGAGGGGGAGCAGTTTGTCCAATGCCTCCCGCCGCTCGGGTTCGTCCTCGGCCAGGATCATGGCGCGCATGTGCTCGATCTTGCCCGGTCCGAAGAACATGTGTTCCGTACGGCAGAGGCCGATGCCCTCGGCACCCAGCGCGATGGCGGCTTCCGCCTGGTCGGGCTGGTCGGCGTTGGCGCGCACCCTGAGGCGGCGCACCGTGTCGGCCAGCGCCAGGAGCTTGCTGAACATCTGGTAGACGGGGGCCTCGGCCGGGGCCAGGCGTTTATCGACGAGCACCTGAACGACTTCGCTGGGGTGGGTCGCCATCTGGCCAGCCAGCACTTCGCCGGTGAATCCATCGAGGCTGATCCAGTCGCCTTCGCCGATGGCGCGGCCGCCGGCCTTGAAGGTCTTGGCACCGTAGTCGATGCGAATCGCGCTGCAGCCGGCCACGCACACCTTGCCCATCTGGCGCGCCACGAGTGCGGCGTGGCTCGTCATGCCGCCACGGGCGGTGAGGAATCCCTCGGATGCGTCCATGCCGTGGATGTCCTCGGGGCTTGTTTCTTCCCGAACCAGAATGACTTGTTCGCCGCGCTTGCGCCACGCCACCGCATCGTCGGCGGAAAACACGACCCGACCCGTGGCGGCTCCGGGGCCGGCATTCAGGCCCTTGGCCAGCACGGCGCCGCCTTCGACGGCCTCCTGCTTCTGCTTGGGGTCGAAGACCGGCCGAAGCAACTGGTCCAACTGGCTCGGCTGCACGCGAAGGATGGTCTCCTCGTCCGTGAGGATGCCTTGCTCATGCATCTCCAGTGCGATGCGGATGGCCGCCATGCCCGTCCGCTTGCCTGCGCGAGTCTGCAACATGTACAGCTTTCCACGCATGATGGTGAATTCCAGATCCTGCATGTCATGGAAATGGGTCTCCAGCTTGCGCGCGATGTCCACGAGTTGCGTGTACGCCTCGGGCATTTGGGCTTCCAGGGCCTGAATCGGGTGGGGCGTCCGGATGCCCGCAACCACATCCTCACCCTGCGCATTTCGCAGGTACTCCCCGTAGAACACGTCCTCGCCGGTGGCGGGGTCGCGCGTGAAGGCTACGCCGGTGGCGCAGTCGTCGCCCATGTTGCCAAACACCATCATTTGCACATTGACGGCGGTCCCCATGTCGTCAGGAATCTTGTTGAGGCGGCGGTAAGTGACCGCCCGGGGCGTATCCCAGCTCTTGAACACCGCCTCCATGGCAGCCATCAACTGCGCCGTGGGGTCCTGGGGGAACGGTGTGCCCGTCTCGGCTTTAATGAGAGCCTTGTACTCGTCGCACAGGCCCATGATGGGCTCGGCGGGCAGATCCTGCCCGCGCTCAACGCCCTCGCGTTTTTTCATCGCGAAGTAGCGCTCCTCGAACGCCTTGTGTTCCAGGCCCAGAACCACGTCGCCAAACATCGTCAGGAAGCGCCGGTAGGAGTCGTAGGCGAAGCGCGGGTTACCCGTGGCGGAAGCCAGGCCCTTGACGGTTTCGTCGTTGAGGCCCAGGTTCAGGACCGTGTCCATCATGCCGGGCATGCTGATGGCGGCGCCGGAGCGCACTGAAACCAGCAGCGGATTGGACGCATCGCCAAACTTCGCGCCGGCCTTCGTCTCCAGGTCAGCCAGGGCAGCCATCACCTCAGCCTTGAGGCCGGGAGGCATGGCACCCAGCCGCTCGTATTCGATGCAGGTTTGGGCCGTCACCGTGAAGCCCGGAGGCACCGGCAAGCCGATACGGCTCATCTCGGCCAGGTTGGCGCCCTTGCCGCCGAGGATGTCCCGCATCTCGCGGGTGCCTTCCTCGAAGGCGTAGACCCTCTGTCCAGGCTGCTGCTTTGCCACGATCGTGGCGTCCGCTCCGCTCACGGGCGGGGGACCGTCGGCCCATCAAAAGGTTGATCGACGGGGGCTCCGCCGC
>JBFIJP010000346.1:0-4517 GCA_041600695.1 Thermoplasmatota archaeon
CCACATCGTCAGGGTCGTCCTCGACATAGAGGATGTTGAGCACTCCGCGAGTCATTCGCCCTCCTCCGGCGGCAGCGAGACGGTATCGAACCAGTAGGTAGTCAGCGCTTGGGCGACCCGGACAAAGGCTTCCGCGTCCACAGGCTTCTGGATGTAGGAGTTGCAGCCGATCTCGTGGCTGCGCAGAATGTCTTCCTCTGCCGGGGAGGTCGTCAGGACAATGACCGGGATTTTCTTGAATCGTTGATCGGCTTTGATGGCGGTGAGGGCTTCGCGGCCATCCATGCGGGGCATGTTCAGGTCGAGCAGGACGAGATGGGGCCACGGGCGGTCGTGCTGGCTGGCCTCCTCCAAGAAACTCAGGAGCACCTGACCATCCTGGGCCCAGTGCAGGTCGATGGGGTACCGGGACGAGGCCAGGGCGTACCGCGTGAGGATGTAGTCATCCTCGTCATCGTCCGCCATATACACGACCATGGGCTTACTACTGGGCATCGCCCACCCCCCGGCGTTTTGGAAGCGTCACCGTGAACGTGCTCCCGTGGCCTGGCTGGCTTGTGGCCGCGATGGACCCGCCATGGCGCTGTACGATCTTGTGGCAGATGGCCAAACCCATGCCGGTCCCCGCGTATTCCGTGCGTCCGTGCAGCCGCTCGAAGGGTCGAAAGATGCGCTCTGAGTACTCGGCTTCGAAGCCAATGCCATTGTCGGTTACTGCCAGGCGATGCTCGGAATCACCGCCTTCGGCTCGAATCCGTATGTGTGCCGGCCGGTCCGGGCTGCGGTACCGAATCGCGTTGCTGATGAGGTTTTGCAGCAACTGTCCCATCTGGACGGGGTCTGCCTCCACGCGAGGCAGTTGGTCCACCTCCACCTGGGCCCCGGCCTCGGCGATTGCCGGGGCGAGATCATCCAGAACGGCGGCGACGACGCCGTCTAGGTCCACCACCTCTGAGGGCCTGGCCTTGGTGGTGACGCGGGCATAAACCAGCAGATCATCGATGAGCGCCCGCATGCGGTCGGCGGCGCCCAGCATGCGTCCGAGGTAATCGCGGCCCTGCTCTCCAAGGCCTGCACGGGTGGTTTCCTCAAGGCGCGAGCCAAATGCCGTAATCTTGCGCAGGGGCTCCTGCAGGTCGTGGGAGGCCACGGAGGCGAACATACTCAATTCCTCGTTGCTCTGTGCCAGTGCAGCAGTGGTATCGACCAATTGTTTCTGGAGCAGTTTTGCCTGGGTGACGTCCCGGGCCACGGCGAACAGCACGTCGTCGCGGGGTGTGGCCGTCCAGTCGAGCCAGACGTACTCGCCATCCCTGCGTCGGTACCGGTTCTCGAAGTGGATGGTTGGGAGGCCGTGTGCCAGGCGGGCCACCTCTGCCTGGGTGGCCTCCACATCGTCCGGGTGAACGAAGTCCAGAAATGGCTTGGAGAGCAGGTGCTCCCGGGAGAACCCCAGCACCTTGGTGAACGTGGGATTGATGTCCTTGAAGTAGGCGTCCGTGCCGGCGATACAGAAGAGATCTTGGGTCAGATCCCAAAAGCGGGCGCGGTTGAGGGAGCGGACGATTGCCTCGGGGTTGGCGCCGGCTGGGTGTGCCGCGGCCAGTTCCAGTTCCACCCAGTGGCCGAGGGCTGCCAGGGTCGCCAGTTCGTCGGCGTCGAATTGCCGGGGCTTGCGATCAATGATGCATACCGTACCCAGCAGCGCCCCGCCGGGGCCGGCGATCGGTTGGCCAACGTACGACCGAATGTGCGGGGGGCCGGTCACGAGGGGGTTGTCGTGGAAGCGGTCGTCTCGCAGGGTATCTGGGATGACGAAGGGCTGCCGGGCCTGGATGGCGTGTCCGCAGAAGGAGATGCTGCGATCCAGTTCGGGGGGGTCAAGCCCCACCCGTGCCTTGAACCACTGCCGCTTGGCATCGACCAGGGAGACCAAGGCGATGGGCGCATCCAGGAGCCTGGCGGCGATGCGAGTGATCGAGTCAAAGCGCTCGTCAGCGTCCGTGTCCAGAATCTCCAGGGCTCGCAGCTGCGCCAGACGATCCTCCTCGTCAGCGGTTGGCTGTGCCTCAATCATGCCCGCATCCTGCGTAGTCTGCGCTACGGTGGCGCCTAAAGACCGTGTGATGCGGCTGGCAGGCCCGATGCGCCGGACCCCATGGGGCCTGCGAAGCCATGGGTATCTGGGGGGAAGGTCCGGCTTAGCCAATCGGTCCGCTTCGCTCCAGGTGCAGTCGGGTTGATGCGACCTGTTGGAGCTTCCCCCTGCACGGGCATGGGTGCGCCAGACGCGCCGGGGCGCCCATGTGGGCCTTGGCCCGCCCCACACCACTGCCGCCGCCCATACGGGCAACCACCCGCCGGAGGCCGTGGCAGCACGCGCCACACACCCTACGCTACCGCATCACTTATTTCGGAGAACGGCCCGCCGAAACTAATGCAACTAGGAAAGGCCCTGGTGGCCGCCCTGACGCTTGTTGCCGGCCTATCCGGCTGCCTGGATGATGACGCCGAGGAGCCGGCGGACGCGGCGGCCGTTGAGCCCATCGTCGAGGCCACCTATCCGATCTGGGGCGAACTGGCCAACGCGCAGATTCAGCCCGGCGCCAGCCTCGGCGGTTACTGCACGTTCAATTTCCTCTTCGAAGCACCCAATGGCACCGGCTACATCGGTACCGCCGGGCACTGCACAGAGGAGCTGGGCGAGCGCGTCGAGCTGCCGGGTGTCGGTGAAATCGGCACGGTCGTTTACGACTCTGACCTCGTTGACAGCGGTGTCGACTTCAGCCTCATCCAGTTGGACGCCGAACACGTCGCTATCGCCAACCCGAAGATGCTGGGCTGGGACGGCCCCACCGGCTACATCGAACCCGCCAACCTGAGCGTGGGCGACGAAATCCAGTTGCACGGCTACGGCCTCGTCCTGGGGCAGAACGAGTTCACCCGCGACCGCTTCGGATTCCTGGTCGACTGGACCGACGACGAATACAACGTGAACATGCCCGCCGTCAACGGCGACAGCGGAAGTCCGCTGCTGCACGAGACGGGCCTTGCCTTCGGCATCATCAGCCGCTACGGGTTCGACAACACGCCGCCCAGCACGGACCGCGGCCCCCTCATGGGCTACATCTTCCGCGAACTGGCCGCTGCTGGCTGGGACGGCGTGCGCCTGGCAACCATCTAGGTCCGCACTCCAGTGGCTCCGTGGGGCCGCACCCTGCGGACCGTCTCCTCTTCCCCTCCCCCTGGCTTCGCTGACACCGGGCCAATGCTTTTCTAGTCGCCCACCCCGGTCTGGTCGATGAAACGATTTCTGATCCTCGGCGTTGCCATTCTGCTGGCCGGCTGCGCGGACAACCAGCCCATTGGCAGCACCGAAGCACCTGACGTGCCCGCCACCGAGCCGTTCGTGGCCGCCTGGGGCGAGCCCACGAGCGCCCTGATCAGGCCTGGCGCACCCATCGGATGGTGCACGTTCAACTTCCTCTTCACGGCGCCCAATGGTACTTACTACATTGGCACGGCGGCCCACTGCACCGAAGGGCCGGGCGAACGCATTCCGTTGGTTGGGATGGGGGAGATTGGCACGGTGGTCTATGACTCCGACAATGCTACCGAGTCCAACACCAACGCCGACTTCGCCTTGATCCAGCTGGATGACGAACTCAACCTTCAGGCCAACCCGCAAATGGTCAACCACGCGGGCCCCGCCGGGTTTGTCACGGAGGCGGACGTGGAAATGGGTGACACCATCGAGCATCACGGCTATGCGCTGGTCTGGGGCCAAACCGAACTGACGCGGGACCGGGAGGGAATCCTGACTGAGTTTGGTGACGACTACTGTGCGGAAAGCCCCGTGTGGTGGGGCGACTCCGGAAGTCCGGTCCTGCATGCATCCAGCGGCAAGGCGCTGGGGATCGTCAGCCGCGCGGGCTGGTTGGACTGCCTGCCCTCGGCCCAGGTCATGGGGGCCACCCTTCCCTACATTCTGCGCGAACTGGCCGAATACGGCTGGGCGGATGTGGAATTGGCAACCGTCTAGACGCGGGCCACCGCGCCCCGTCGCCCGCCTTGCGCCCCGGTCCCCCATCACCTGGCCCCCTCGCCCCGTCCCCATGCGTCCGCTACGGGGCCTCAGCTTTCCGCCCGGCTTATCCAGTGATTCACCTTGGGTGGGAGCCATGGATGCGTCCGCCCACTTCGTCGACCCGGACATCCGCCGCGCCGAAAGCCTGGGGCCGGATGCCTTCACATCGCCGGATTTCCTGGAACGCGAGGTCGGTTCCCTGTTTCAGGCCGCGTGGCTCCCCGTCCCCCAGGTGCCCGGCGACGCCCTGCGGGACGATGGCCGGTCCCTGGCGGATCGGGTTCGTCTACACGGCGCCCGCGCCCCAGTCTCGCTGCTCGACAAGCCGCTGTTCCTGCAACGCGACCGCGTGGGGGTCCTGCGGGCCTTCCCCAACGTCTGCACCCACGCCTGGCACACCCTGGTGGCGGGGCCAGAGCGGGATCGGTCC
>JBFIJP010000347.1:0-4487 GCA_041600695.1 Thermoplasmatota archaeon
AAATGATGGGCATGACCCAAGCCGACCTGATCCCCGAAGTGGAGGATGTCGTAGGCGCCGCCAGCTTCCTTGACGTGAGCGGCGGCGGCCAAACCCTGTTCGTGTGATTCCCATGGTCATCGATAGCAGAGGCAGCTACTGCCCCGGGCCCCTGACGGACCTCTTCAAGGCCTACCGAACTGCGGCCCAGGGCGACACCCTCGAACTCTGGGCCACCGACCCCGCCGCCGGCCCCGACGTGACCGCCTGGTGCAAGCGCACCGGCAACGAATTGCTAGGCATCGAGAAGGGCGAGCACCTGACCATCCGCGTGAAGGTGACGGCGAAAGGTGGCTAGATGCACATCGTGATTCTCGGGGCCGGCACCGGGGGAACCTTGACGGCCAACTTGCTTGCCGACGAACTCAAGCACGAGATCAAGGCGGGCGAAGTCCAGGTCACAGTCGTCGAGTCCAGTCCAACCCACACCTACCAGCCCGGTAGCCTCGACGTCGCATTTCGGGGCGTCGATCCGGAAAACATGCGTCGGCCCACGCCGAAGTTGCTGGACATGCGCGTCCACCTCGTCGGGGGCGCCCGAAGTATCGACGCCGCCACCAAGCAGGTCCTCCTGGAGGATGGGGCGACGCTCCACTACGACCGGCTGGTCATAGCCACCGGCAGCGTTGGAAGGCCGGATCTAATCCCGGGACTCGACGCTGCGGGCACGTTCCACGAGGGACCGGAAAAGGCGCGGGAAATCTGGGACTCACTGGAGAAAATGGAAGCGGGCCGGATTCTGGTGGCCATCACCGAAATGCCCTACAAGTGTCCACCCAGCCCCAACGAGGCGTGCTTCCTGCTGGACGAGTACTTCGTCAATCGGGGCCTGCGCCACCGCTTCCAGATCAAGATGCTGACCCCGATGCCTCGAGCCTATCCCGCCGCGGCCATCTCCGAACAAGTGGAATCGCGATTCCTCCTGAAAGACATCGGCTTGCGAACCTTCTGGATGACGGACCGGGTTGAGGATGGGCACATCATCAACATGGAGGGCGAGTCCGAACCCTTCGACCTGCTGATTGCCATCCCGCCCCACCGCGGAGCCGATGTTGTCATGCGGTCAGGCCTGGGCGACGCCGAGGGCTGGATCCCGGTGGACAAGGGCACCCTGCGGATGGCCAAGCACCCGGAAATCTACGCCCTGGGCGATTGCACGGCGCTGCCCATCAGCAAATCAGGAGTCGTCGCCCATCTCGAATCCCTGGTGGTCGTCAAGAACATCCTGGCAGACTTGCGCAAAGAGCCCTCCTGGACGTACAACGGGCGCATCAACTGCCCCATGGAGGTGGGCGATCACCGCCTCCTATGGGTCAGCGGCACGTACGAGTCGGCCCCCGAGCCCAACGAGCCGACCCACGTCAAGTACCTGATGAAGAAAGCGTTCGGGAAGATGTACTGGAAAGTCCTCTCCGGCGACCTGGAGTGGATGATGAGGCGCTATTTCGGCGAGACCGCCAGCCCCCAGGCGCCGCTGGAGGGCATCGCAGCCCGGTAGGGCCCACCTTGTGATCCGCCGCCGATGGGACGGTGCCCCCCCGCGCGGCTGGCAGCTAATGCGCATCGCCCACATGGGGATCATCCCGCCAAACCGCCTTCCAAACCAGTTCCTGCGCGGCCTCGTCGCGGGCCCGGGCATCTATCCGGGCCTCCGCCGGGGCGCCCCGCCATTCACGAAAACCGCGCGGCCCCCAATAGGAGCCGCCGGCAACATCGTCGGTGGCGGCCCGCAGCGTCGGCCAGGCCCCCTTCTTGCCGCTTTGCAGGAACGGCACATAGGCCAGCATCGCGATCTTGCCCAGCGGGTTGACATCCTTGGCCAGGCGGGTGAGGCTGACGCCGGGGTGGGCGGCCACGGACCGCAGCGGCGACCCGGTTTCGTCGAAATGCCGTTGCAGCCGCAGGGCGAAGACCAGGTCCCCGAGCTTGCTTTGGGCGTAGGCCGCCCAGGCGCTGTATCCCTCCCCCCTCCACGTCCCCGGGTCGATGCGCCCGATGCGGTGGGCGAGGCTGCTCACCGTCACGACCCGATCCTGGATGCGGGGCAATAGCAGCCGTGTGAGGAGGGCGTGGCCTACCAGGTTGACGGCCCACTGTGCTTCGAAGCCCTGTGGACTCAACCGCAACGGGACCATCATGATCCCTGCGTTGTTGACCAGCACGTCAATGGATTTCGGTGCCTCCGCTGCGAAGGCACGAACACTGTCGAGGTCCTCCAGATCCAGGTGCGCCGCCGTTGCCCTGCCGGACGCCACCTCGTTGATCCGCTTCGCGGCGGCCTCGGCCGCGTCAAGGCGGCGGCACGCCAGAACAACTTCGGCGCCCGCCCGCGCCAGCATCTTGGCCGCATGGTATCCGATGCCGCTGTTGGCGCCCGTGATGACAAACGTTCGGCCCGACTGGTCGCCGATGTCCTGCGGAGTCCACGCCATGGGTCGTCCATGGGCGACGGGGCCTGAAAACCAACCGGTCCACCCATGGCCATGGCTGCGCCCTTCATCCACAGCAGAGTTGCATGAGCCAAATCCTGCGGAATCAATCCGCCACCCGTCTTGGCGTTAAGGTTGCACGTATTGGCGACCGTCTCGCAGAGCATCGTATCGCCGTCCGGATGCATCTGCATTTTGCCGAAGAAACGAGGATTGTCCGGCGATTCCAGATCTGGCATCGCTTGCCCATTGCATGAAGGACCGGAAATCGTGGACGGCCTGCCCGATTTCGTGCAAAAACGCAGTCGCCCGCCACCTTGGCTGACCCACGCGAGCCATCAAAGCGCCGCCATGGCGTGAACCCATGCGCTTTTTTGCGCGCCGATGGCATGCTGTGTCGTGCGACGCCACCCGGCCTTCCAGGATTTGAGCCGCGACCATTACGCGGCGTTGCTGGCTTGCCAAAAGGTACGCAGGGCGGTCGCAGGCCACCCACGAGCCGGGTCCCTTGCTGAAGCAACGTCAGACCTTCTCTTGCTCTGGAATTCGGCCTTGCAATTGCATTTCGAGGAGGAGGATGAAGACCTGTTGCCGGTGCTGGACGCAAAGGCTCCTGAGTTGGCCAAGCGGTTGCGCAGCGAACACGCCGATTTGCGGGAATCGTTCGGAAATCTGAAGGCGGACAAACCGGATTCTGAAGCGTTCGACAGAGTTGCTGAATTGTTGCAGAATCATATTCGTTGGGAGGAAGATGTCCTGTTCGAATGGCTGCAGCAGAATCTGGCCGAAGAGGAATTGCAGAAGCTTTGGCAGCGTTCGCGGCGGTTTCGCATCGGACGCCGGGGCCCTGAATCGGTTCAGGAGCCCTCGCCGACGCGGTAAACCGCGGCCCTGCCTGCCCCCGCTGTTTTGCCTCCCGCCGACCCTTGGATCCATCCCCCTGAGCTTCGTACGCAATGGGCCGGCGGGGCCTGCCACCAGGCGCATGTCCATGTGCCAAGTCGGGTTGAAGCCATCATGGGACGTCTGGCCCTGGCTGAACGCAATTTCCGTCTGGTTGCCGCTTGGACGACGGCCACAAACCGCTTGGCCGGCGGCCAGTCGAGTCCCCAAGACGTGGCTACGGAATTGAAGGATCAGGTGGCCCCCGGGTTTTCCTTCTCATGCCATTACGCGCCAAGCGACACCAGACTGGGATCATTGTTCGCCAGCGGCGCGGGATTGGCTGATTGGGTCAAGAGCCTGGAATTCCGGCGCCAGCACGCAGGAATTCTGAAGCAGTCGGGGCCGTCGGAGATTGCCACCACGGCCAACGTGGTCTATTTCAGCAACACCACGACGGCGTCGCTGTTTGATGGCCCGGTGGTGGAGTGGGAGGAGGTCACAAGGATGACCGTGGGGGGCGGCCTGATCACAGAAGTATCGACGTTTGTTGATGCGCGGCCCATCGAGGCGGCATACGGAGCGACGGCAAAGGCAGCCGACTGACCAAAGCGGGGCTGGATTGCGGCTGCATGGCGGAGCCTTTGCCCCATCTTTACCATCGCTCACGGTGATCTTGGCGTTCGTTCGAGCCCGCATGGAGCGGCTGGCGAAGCGTTGCGGGTTGGGGCGCTGTGGTTTGCCGCAGGCGCAGCTCCAGTGCTCGCTCACGATTCCGGTCCGTCGCCGCACCCGCCAAGCCGCCGCGGCAGCCGACGGCACAGGCGCGCCCAGAGGAGGCCGCCGATGATGCCGACGGGCAGGAAGAAGAAGGGCATCCCCGGGATCGCCAAGGAGGCCAGGGCGGTGCCCCCGCCCAGGTTTCCCGTGCTGGCGTCGAAGGCCAACCCGATCCCGGCGTGGAGGGGTCCCGCGAGCAAGTCAACGAACGCGGCGAAGGCACCGAAGTGCCGGACGGCAGTTGCCGCATCCACGCCAAGTCAATTCGCCGGAGCGGATCGCGGTTTCGATTGACGCATCACCCAAGGCCTCGCTGCATTACTACAGCGGTCAGTGGTCGTGCTTGCCCTCGTGGAC
>JBFIJP010000348.1:0-4479 GCA_041600695.1 Thermoplasmatota archaeon
CCCGGCAGTAGCACTCCTGCTTACCGTGCTGCTTGTCGCTGGCCCGATGCAAACCCACGTCAGTGCCCTCGCCCCCGCCATCGTCGATCTCGACGTGGACACCAACCGCGACGCCATCATCGACGACGCCGACGAACTGCTGGAGGACGCCTGGTCGTCCACCCGCGGCGCCCTCTTCATGGTCAACTACGACGATGATGATGGCGACGGCCGGTCTGACTCCCTGGAAATGGACGAAGGCAACGGCGAGCCCATCAACGTGGACGACCGCATCAACGGCGCCGCCGATGTGGACGACCTCACGCTGTTGAAGGTCCACATCCCCGCCGCCCTCGCCGTCCAGAGCGTTGTTCTCAAGAGCCTAGATGGCGACATGACCGCCATCCACCTGTTCACTTCCCTCGCCGACGGCGCCCGCGCCGTCTGGGGCGGCCCCTCCGAAACCGCATCCCAGGTGGACCTGACCAGCGCCGTCGGAAACGGCGACACCACGCTGGGCCTGGAGGGCCTCTTCTTCCGCTGGACCCAGCCCGGCGCCTACGGCGGAACCTTCCCCAACGGCTTCGACGGCATCGTCGAACTGCGCCTAGAAGTGACCCTCGCTGACGGCACCGTCGCCACGGACGACGTGGTGCTCAAGGTGGCGCCCTTCGTGATGCTCCCCAATACGCAGGACGCCCTGCAAGTCTTCGAGAACGTCGCAGGCCGCATGATTCCCGGCTCCACGGGATACTCCGGCGGCGAGCGCTGGACCCAGGACCACGTCGAGATTGGCTACACCCATGTGCCCGGCAAGGACCCCATGACGGTGGTCTTCCGCCTGCCCTACGAGCGCCTGCCTGGAGACCAACTTCCCACCTGGCCGCAGGACTTGGTGCTGGGTCCCGACAAGGCCACCTTCCTTCTGGAGTACGCCTTCGGCGGCGGCTCCGGCGACTACGGAGGCAACATCGAAACCATGCCCCCCACGCCCTCCTGGCCCCTGGGCCGCATCATCGCTGGCAACACCATCAGCGACGAATTGTACGGATTCCTGGCCGACCAGGAAGTCCAATCCCCCTTCCCCAAGCAGACCGTCAACACCAACTGGCTGGCGGTTGGACACATCGACGAAATCCTCGGCTTCATCGGCGACGGCCAGGGCGGATTCGTGGTCAACTACGCCGACCCGGCCCGCGCCCGCGACATCCTCACCAGCCCCGAGCATGGCTTCAGCGACGATGCCGTGTTCTTCGCCCCCGGCCAGACCAGCGCCAACGACAACCTTCAGGTAACCTACGCCTGGCCCGACGCCGTCGAGGCAGATGTCCTGGCCGCCGACCACGAGTACGCCCAATTCATGCGCATCTACGACGGCGCCGGAGCCGGCCAGGTGGCCGAAATCTCCTCCGTTGAGGACGGCATCATCTTCATCGAGCGCGTCTGGCGCCCCGTGACACCCCAGATGATCGCCAGCGCCCTGGGAGACAGCGGCGACCTGGCCTCCTGGCTCGTCGACTGCGATGACCCCTGCGGCGACTACGTGGCCGTCAGCAGCCGCACCTGGTTCTCCTCCCCGGACGAGACCAGCCGCTTCGTCCTGTTCGAGGACACCAAGTGGTGGTACCCGACCGCCGCGATGTTCGACACGAGTTGGCTCTCCGACGACGCCGTGCGCGGAATTCCTGCCGCCATCACCGTGAAGGAAGTGCTCGAATCCGAAGACCTGAGCGCCGTCAACGCGGTGGCACACCAGCACATCCAGGCCTCCATCGCCCGCATCCAGGCGGAGATGGGCGCCGAGGCCCCGACCTTCCTGCCCCTGGCCGACCTGTTCCTGAACCTGTCCCCCGGCAGCAGCAGCCGCTACGCCGTCGCCATGACGCCCGGCGCGGTCAACTACCAGCCCGTTGGCGGCGTCGCCTACGTCCCCGCGACCTTCGGACCCACCGACGCCCACGGAGTCGATGCCATCGAAGAGGACATCCTGGCTAACATTCCGGCCCCCGTTCACCTGGTGGACGACTGGGATGAGTACCACCGCCTCCTCGGCGAGGTGCACTGCGGCACCAACGTCATCCGCGCCCCCTTCGGCTTCAACTGGTGGAGCTAGGCGTCGGCCAAATGCTGAATTCTTTTTCTTCCCCCTCACCCATTTTCATTCCGTCGGGAAGTTTGCTTTTTTTTTCGTTTCCCCGACATCAGCCGTTGATGCAGATCGCCTGCCCAAGCGGGACGGCCAAGGGCCTTTCGAGGGCGTCCGCCCCCCGGGGCTCCGGGGCCCCGCAATGTTAAGTCCTGCAGGGGCAAGTCCCGCGCCATGCGTGCACGATTTGCCGCCTTCCTGATCGCATCGGTCGCCGTGGCCGGATGCCTCACCGACGAAACCGAGGAGGCCGCCGAAGAACTGGCCTTCCGCCCCGAAGTGTCCCTAGAACGTGTCGCGGCGGCGACGGAGGACCTGTCCAACGTCATCGACCCCGACCACGGGGGCGCCGCCTGGCTGCACGCCGTGCCTGAACTCCACGAGGGCTCCTACGGCATGGAACTGGTCGGCTACAACCCCCTGACCAAGGTCGGAGCGGGGGACACCGCCGGCGCCGACTCCGGCTACATCGCCATGGACACCTGGAAGCACCTGGCGTGCATCGCCCACTTCGCAGGCTCCACCGGCGCCTCGGGTGGAGCAACCATTGTTGACATCAGCGACCCGACCGACCCGGTCGTGACCGCGAGCCTGCTCAGCGGCGCCGTCAACAGCGACTGCCAGTTCACCGACGACGGCCGCTACCTGGTCGTCGCAACCTATGCCGGCATCGCCAATCCGCTAGCCCCCTACGCGCCCCCGCCGATCGGCGACGCGAGCAGCAACGGCGTCTCCGTCTACAACGTCACAGACCCCAGCAACCCGGTCTTCCTGTTCCACGACAACCTGGGCACCGGAGCCGCCTGCACCGGCTGCGCGTACCACAACGTGTTCACCGCCAAGGTGCACGGCGTCAACTACATCTTCCAGACCTACACGGGCAACGTGTTGGCCATCAAGGACGACGAGACCGGCCTCGAGATGGTCAGCAAGCTCGACCACTCGGACCACGACTTCTGGGTGGGCCAGCACCCCATTACCGGCGAATGGGTGGTCGTCACTGGCGCCAACTACGGCACCGCAGTCTTCAGCTTCGAAGACCCCGCCAACCCCACGCTGCTGGGCGTCTGGGAGGGCGACCGGGAGAACCGCTTCGCGGGCTGGCACCGCCAGTGGCCCCTGGAGAACACCGTCGACGGCCGCGCCTACATGGTGGTCGGCGGCGAGGAATGCAACAACGGCCACAGCTTGCCGTACCAGGTCCTCGACTGGACCGACCCCATTGACATGCAGATGACCGGCACCTGGTGGATCCCCGGCAAGCCTGCCAACCCGGACTACGCCGAGCCCCACCTGTGCGAAATGAACAGCCACGAGTTCGAAGTGTGGGATGGCTACGTCGCCACGGGCAACTACCACGCCGGCATCTGGCTCTTCGACGTGGGCAGCCCCGAGCGCGCCTACGAACCCGCGACCCTGGGCTATTACCTCCCCTCGGAAATCCCCCAGGCTCACGGCGGCACCGTCAACGCACCCTTTGTGTGGAGCCCCAACGTCTGGGGCGCCTACTTCGACGAGCGCGGGTACATCCTGGCAGCCGACTGGTCCAGCGGGCTGTACATTCTGAGCTTCGGCGGAACCCGCGGCGAATAATCGATCCATCGTTCCTTCTTCCTTTCTTCTGTTTCTTTTGAATGTAAACCGACTGGATCGGCACCCCCTCGCGGGCACCGGCGCGCCGCAGCAACCTAAGGGGCCTGGCCCCGGCCGGACCTTCCTCCGACCCGTCCGCTGGCGGGCGCGCCATGCCCGCGTGGGAGGCCATGACGCGGGCCTCCCCGCAAGCGCCGTACTCGTGCCAAGCGATCAACGCCCAAGGACACGACGGTCGGCACGACCGACCCCCGGCCCCACGCAGCCAAGGCATCAAGGCGACGCCGCCGCACAGGAGAGGCCCAGCGGCCGTGACGGAATCCAAGGGATGCACCAGGACCCCCCACCGAGGGGTCCACCTAGTGGTTGACAAGGTCAAAAGCAGCGGGAAAAGGAAGAGTGAGGTGCAAGAGGCTGAGGAATCCGGCGGCCGGTTGATCCGGCTTGCTGGACCGCGCAGGGCTGGATTCTAGCCGGTCGCCATCAGCCCACCGGCTGCTGCACCCAAGGAACGGCTAACTTGGCCTGAAGATGATGGCCTCCGCGGTGAAGGTCCGATCCGAGCCATAGTAGTACTCGGTCCACAGGCTTCCATCGTTGCTTTGGACACCAACCGTCGTTTCGCCATATCCGGGCAGGGCACTCTGGTAGTGGATTTCGATATTGCCCGTGGTCTCGAACATCTTCACCTGGAACGTCACCGGGTCCGCGTCGGGATCGCTCGGATCGTCGCAGCAGTGGGGGACGTTGGTGAACTGCAC
>JBFIJP010000349.1:0-4470 GCA_041600695.1 Thermoplasmatota archaeon
CGACTCCTTGCTTCGAACATACGGGCCGGGTGCAAACATCAATTTCGTGCCTGAAGTCCGCAAGGCCGAGATGGTTTCTGCCGGCTTCATGTTCTATGACTATTCTGGCGTGGGTTCTGTCGGAGGTGTTGGACCGATACCTATCACTACCAGCGTTGGCGCTACGTTCGCGCGGATTGGCCTCCTGGTTGACGTGGACCAGTCGATTGAACACGACCTTGACCGAAGGGCCCGCCACCGCCGTGAAACCGAGGCAAAGACGGCCCAGCACGACATTTCCGGATAGCGTCCCACAGCCACCTAACAACTCCTTCAACCCGACCGCTCGCTACGCTCGCGAACTCGCTTCGCGAGCGGCGGGTTAAGTCGAGGCCGTTAGATGTCGGAATGACGGCCTGCGAAAACACCCGGGTTGTAGCCTCCTCCACCGATGCGACTGTGCGCGACCAGGGACGCCGGTGCCACACTTGCAGCGCTCCAGCTTCAGCTTCATTTATCACGTGGGGGGATTCATACCCGAGAATACTCCACACGAAACAAGAGTCGGCCATTCGGCCAGATCTCACCCCTACACTGGATGAAATCCTTCCGATCTATTCCTGGTCCCAAGAGAACGCAAACCCCGGAATCAACACCATGGCCAGCAGGTACTGCTCCGTGTAGCCGGATGATGACGTAAGCTGAGGAGAAAGGGCCGCTCAATCGCGTGCCAGTGTGAAGAGCGTTGCAGTGGTAGCCGAACGGCCTCGCGTCGATTCAAGCGGTTGACAGAGAATTCAAAGCCTCCTGTACAGTCTTCTGGACATTCTGGGCCCCCTTGTATTCCCCCGAAGCCACATGGGGACCCATTCGAATGACGAATTCTTCCGCCCGTTCTGCGGCCTTTTCCGCGTCGCGCAGGTACCGCTCGCGGTTCGCGGGGGCGTCGGCTTTAGCCAAGTTGAGGTACGTCCACGCCAGGTTACGCGTGTTCTGGTAGCATTCCCGCCAACGTGCAAGGGCGAGGTTCAGGTCAAGGGCCTTCTTCAAGAGCCCCTCGGCCTCATGCAAGAGGGCGACGTCGCCATTGGCGCCGCCCTTCTTGGAGAGGGTGAGGGCCGCCGTGTTGAGGCTCGTGGCGTAATGCCGCGGCATCCGTTCGCTGGCTTTCAGCGCAAGGGCCCGGTCCTCTTTGGCATGCGCGTCGTCGTAGCCCTCTGGTGCGAGGGCCGGATCAGCATCCCAAAGGAGGGCACGCTGGGCTGCAAGGGAGCGCCGGATGACATCCCGCATGTCAGGGGATGCGGCATTCGATGCTAGAATTGCCTCCTGTTCGTCAGCCACTTTCCATGCGGCTTCGTGGTCCTTGGCACGCCGGTAGAGGTTCACGAGTGCAGCCTTGGCCTGGAGCACACCGGCATCATGTGGTGCTCGGTCCGTCGCGTCTAGCCCGGCCGACAAGTCTTCGAGGGCCGAGCGGATGCTGTCAGCGCTGGCCTGGATGAGGCCGAGTTGTGCGCGACGCATGGCGGCCCCAAGAGGGTCTGCTCCGCCCATTTTCTCCTCGTCGCGGAGCAGGGTAGCCAGCTCATCGTAGAACCCCCCCGCCTCCAGCAGGCCAGCCAGGATCTCATGCCGAATCGTGTCGCTCAAGGTGTTGGTCCAGGCTGGGGGATTCATCGTCGTGAGAGGGTCGTACTTGGGGTCGGCGAGGCCGATGGCGTAGTGCATGAGTACTGTGGCGTCGCACGAGGCCAAGTGTGCCCGGGACCTGGCACTCATTCCCCGGAGGGCCTCTAGCAGGGTGGCCTCTCGCTCCTCCATGCGCTTCGTTTCGAAACGGCGCTCCATCAGTGGAACAAGGTCAGCATTGACCTCGTCCTTGGTGCGCGTGTGAAACGTACTGTCCCGGACAGCTGGCTCGAAGGCTATCCAATAGATATCGTGTTCGCTCGTTGCCTGCATCATGACCGGTTGGAGGCTGAAGTGGTCCATGCCGCGGTAGCCGACGACGATCACTGGCCGTCCCGCGATGACCTCACATAGCTTTTCCTCAATCTCGCCGGATAGGGCTCCGCCGACGCCGTCAATGGAAACACGCGGCGGTGCTAAGCCATCGGAATTCTCCACGGAACCATGGAATTTGAACAACGTTCCAACTCCTCCCCCGGCGTTCCACTCCTCGTACGCTTTCGGGGCCCTGACGACCGGCGCGTCATCGCCGTGCGCCGCCTCAATGAGGGAATCCAGGTTCGGCGTGACTACGTGGTGACCAGCGCGGAGGGCTGCGGCCAGGAACAGATGATTTCCGTTCGGTTTCCCCGTGCCAAGCCACGCGTAAAAGTCGGTGGCCACGTCGCCGACCACATCGAGCACCACCTGCATTACAATCTCTGGGCGCACTGCCCACGCGATCGCGTTGATTGTTTCCTCCCGGGTTTCGCAGTCGCGCAGAGTCAGTTCCTGCGGGAGCAAGGACGCAAGCATTGCCTTGCTGAAGGTTTCGAATCCGGGTAGTCCTGACGGCACGGAGACGCCAGCCCCCACGATGAAAGTATACGGTCCATCCCCCTCCAATGCGCCCTTCAACAAGCCACCGGCAGTCAACGATGTGCTGGGCATACGCGTCCCGTTCTAGGGCGCCTGGCCATTTTAATGTTTGGCCCATTCTAAGTGACGTGATGGTCATCTTGTCAGCGCGAGCAGGGTATCGCCGTACCGGCCTCTCGCGGAAGTGCATGGCCAAGCCGTCCAGAGACGCCAACGGGAAGGCCTCAAGGACGGGGCGAGACGATGAGGTCAGCGGAGGGGCAACCCCCACAGACAGGACCCGCACCCAGTACACTATCCGAACCCGCCACTGCTATGGTCGGCTCGCCCGGGGAGCATGCTCAAACCGGCTTTTTTGGAGCGATGGTTGGACATCTAACAAAACGGTCAACGCGACCACTCGCCTAGCGGCTCGTGGCGCGTTACCTTAGTCGTTAGCGTGCCCTCCAGTGGAATGCCCCACAGTCCTCTGCGGTCGCAATGAGGCACAGTTGAGCCACCGCGCACGATGCATCCGCACTATTAAAGGCAAAATCGGTGATTCAGAGTCGTGAACCACGAGGGCGGAGGCGATTACGAGCCGACCCAATCACTGGGCAGCCAAGCTTGGGAGGGCCTCATTACCTGGTGGATCAACGAATCAGCCTCGACAAAGGCCAGCCTATTGCTGGCCGCCATCGCGATTGTCTTGGCCGTAGTGTTCTACAAGAGGTCGCAAAAGCGGCGGAGGCCCTCGTACGCGATCAACCACAACAACGTTTTCCGTGACATCCAAGGCGTTGAAACCAAACTCAATGTCGATTATGACGGCCAAAGCATCAGTACTCTGAGCGTCACGAGAGTCATGTTTTGGAATGCCGGCAATGAAACAATCGACCGGCGGGATCTGGCGCCAGGTGATGCACTCAGAATTGAGCTTGAAGACCGGGATAATCTCTTGGATGCGCGACTCATTGCGAACAATAATTCCGCGGCTCTGACGCTAAACTCCAAGCCTGGTAACAAAGCCATCGTCTTCCCTCCTGTTGGAACCCCTCGCCTGGATGTCGGTCGCTAGTTTAGCGTCAAGGCCTCCGCGTCTTCCGCAACTATTTCACTTGACGAAGTGGCGGGAAAACTGCTCCTTTCCTTTGATTACCTGGATCAAAACGATGGCTTCGTCGTTCAACTTCTGCATACAGGTGAAAAACCGTCGTCCGTGAAGGTGGTTGGGAGCATCAAAGGCGCGCCGCCCATCGCCAAACGTCGAATCAAGACCTTCAACACGATTCCACTGCCGTTCCCCCCAAGCATTCAGGATAGACTGTCGCACCGCGCCAAACGATACCTTGTTGGGACCTACTTCTTCGCCCTGTTCGGGCCTTTCCCGTTGGTGATATTGTTTGATTCCGGATCCGCCCAAAATTCTCCGCCCGCAGCGTTGTGGGTGTTGCTCACCGTTACCTTGCTGTTCATGGGTTGGTATGGCTGGAAAAGCATGGGGCCATCGATTCCGAGAGGCCTGGAGATTTTTGCCTCTGGATTCGAACCTGATGCGGAGCGGAAGGCGTCGGCAAAGGAAGACGCCGAGGGCTCTGACGGATCCACGGCTGACACGCCTGAGATCAAGCGGGCCCGCTAACAAGTGGTAATGTACGTCTGCCGTGGACGTTGTCCCGGTGCTGATTTGGAAACGCGTCGTTAGAGCGATCACGCGACACGCGTTGACGATCCGTGCCGGTCGATCCGGCAGGTGAAAAACGTGAAGCCCGTGGTTGCCATTGATGCGCATAAGGCGAGTTGTACGTACGTTGTCCGTCACTGGAATCAAACCCTGGTCCAGCCGAAGAGAATTCCAAGCACGCGAGCTGCTTTGACCCGCTTGGCGAAGACCTACCCGGGTCACGATTTCGTTTTGGAGGTTTGCGGTGTTCACGAATGGATGATGGACTTATTCCGGGC
>JBFIJP010000350.1:0-4445 GCA_041600695.1 Thermoplasmatota archaeon
ATCCGCCCAGATGCTGCTCGCAAACGAGGCTGTCTGGAATGCCGTGTGCTCTCAAGGGAGTCCCCCCAATGCACTTGGAGATCTGACCAGCGACTACCAGTGCTAGGCGTGTCCGACCCCTCTTCCTTCTCGCTCCTCTTCCCCATCTGTTTTTAGGAAGCTTTTCGCGTGATCGTGTCCACCACCGCTTGCTGGACGGCTTGACGCGCTGCGGCCGCGGCGCTCCGGTCAACGATGAGCTCGACCAGACCCCCCTCCATCTCGTCGAGCGCCCGGGCCAATCCCTCGATTCCGACGAGGCGTGTTCCGGAGAGGCCCAACCCACTGGCGACGCGCAGGATGTCCCAGGAATGGGGTGTAGCGAACAGATCCTCGAACTGGGGGTCCGCGGCGATGGGCAGGTGGTGGAAGATGCCGCCGCCGTGGTTGTTGACAACCACCGTCGTCAGGCGGCCTCCGGCGTGTCGTGCCTGTGCAGCGAGGCCATTGAGATCGTGGTGGAGGCTCAGATCACCGATTAGAAGGATCGTGCGGGATCCCTCGGGCGCGGCCCGGGCCGCCCCTGCGGCGGTCGCCACCACGCCGTCGATGCCGCTGGCGCCGCGGTTTCCAAGCACCCGGATCGCCGGCGCCGCGTCGGCCGCTGCGTAGCGATCCAGGTCCCGAACGGGCAGGCTGCTGCCGATGAACAATTGGTCGCCCGCGCTCAGGGAGCGCAAGATCTCGCGGATAACCTGCGGGTCGCCGGGGGCCTCCCTGTGGATTTCCCGGGCCGCTGCGTCCCAATCGGCGGCACCCCCCGGGGCCTGAACGGAAGGGCCCGCGTCGGCGAGACTCCGGCACACGGCGCTGGCGTCCGCCTGAAGAATATGACTCGCAGTAGCCACCTCGTCGTGCCCCCGGCCGGTTTCGTCCACCACAATCCGCGGGCCCCGGTGCTCCAGGAGCAGTTGGCGCAGGTTCTTGCTGGTGGGCGCAGCCCCGAACTGAAGAATCCACGCGTTTGCCAGCGCCGCCCGGGCAGCGGGGCTGCCCAGCCAGGCGTCGTACGCCGACAGGACCAGGCCGTCTGGGGAGCCAAAGCGGGCGTTGCTTAGCGCATCGGCCAGAATGGGTACCCCCAACTCGGCTGCCAGGGCCCATAACGCCTTGGGAAAACCATCGACGCGGCTGCGGGGGCCGGCGATGATGAAGCCGGGCCCTTTGATGGGCAGGTGCGTCAGATCGGTGGGCGCACTGGCTCCGGCGGCGATGGAGTGGAACGGCGCCCCGCCTGGGCGACCTTCGCGCGCAAGCGTCACGACGGCCGCCAAGTCGAGTTCCTCGGGCCGTGCGTCAAGCGGCTCGCGCAGCGGCTGGTTCAGGTGGACGGGTCCCGGATCGGGACCCTTGGCGCGGGCGACGGCCCGGCACGCCACGGACCTTAACCAGCGTAGGGGCCCCTCCGAGACCTCCGGAAGGGGAAGATCCTGGAACCAGCGCACCGAGTCCCCGAAGATCTTGATCTGGTCGATCGCCTGGTTGGCGCCCACATCGCGCAATTCGTGCGGCCGGTCGGCAGTCCACAGAATGAGGGGCACCCCCGCCTGGCTCGCCTCGACGACGGCTGGCAGCAGGTTGGCCACGGCGGTTCCGCTGGTGGTCACCACGACCGCAGGGAGGCCCGTGGCGCGGGCGAGTCCCACGGCGAAGTAGGCGGCGCTGCGCTCGTCCACATGCACCGTCAAATCGATTCCGGATTTCGCCATGGCAAGTGCCAGGGGGGCCGATCGGCTCCCCGGGCAAACCACCGCATGGCGCACGCCGCAGCGGACGAACTCGTCAACCACCGCGCCGGCCCACAGGATATTGTGATTCGACGGCGGGCTGGTCCGTGGGCCGGTCGGTGGGCTGGGTGGGCTGTGCGGGCCGGCTGGGCTGGCGCCGGTCATCATGCACCCAGAACATCCCGCATGGGACGAAGCTTGAGTTCGGTCTCCGCCCACTCCCGCTCGGGATCGCTGCCCGCGACGATGCCGGCCCCGGCAAACATCCAGGTGGCACCATGGGCAGACAGGGCGCACCGCAGGGCTACCGCCAGCGTGCCATCGCCGTCGGCTCCCAGCCACCCCACGGCGCCAGCGTACCAGCCCCGGGGGAACCGCTCCAAGCGCCGTTGCAGATGAAGACTGTCGCGTGGGGCACCGCCAACGGCAGGCGTCGGGTGGAGTGCCTCGGCCAAATCCAACAGGCGCGGGCCCGCGGGGGGTACGGCCGCTTCCAGGGGCGTCTCAAGGTGCTGAACGTAACTCAGGTGGCGTAGCCGGCGGGGCGCGGCCTGAACCTGAATGCCTAGGCTCTGGAGCGCTTCGCGGATGTACCCGGCCACCAATTCGTGCTCCAATGCCTCCTTGGGGCTTTGCAGCAACTCACGGCCCAGGCGTTCCTCTTCTGCCGGATCCGTGCCCCGCCGGGTGGATCCCGCCAGAGCATGGGTGCGCAGCCGATGGCCCTTCAGGCTGACCAGGAGTTCCGGAGTGGCGCCGAAGAAGGCATGCCCCGGCGTCGGCTCGAAGGCGAAGGCGTACGAGTCGCCGTTGGTCAGACGGGGAACGACCACGGCCAGGTCTGGGTCCGTGTTGACCCGCTCGCTGCGGGCCAGGACCACCTTCACCAGGCCGCCTTCCTCGATGTGCCGCAGGGCCTCCGCTACCGCCTGGGTCCAGTCGGCGTGGGCGTCTCCGGCCAGTTGCGGCGCGGGTGCGCGCTTTGGCGCGTCGCGCACCGACGCCTCCCGGGGTTCGATGCGGTTGAGTGTTTCATACGCCACGCCATCGAGCCAGGTGATCTGCCGTTCCGGGAGGACGAAGTGCGCCGCCGGGAAGCCGGTCCAACGGCCTTCGGGGATGTGGTCGCCGTGGAAGGCGAAGCCACCGTAGAGGCGGGGTCCGAGCGCTTCCGGGACATCCGGGTCGCGGGTGATGGCCGCCCGGGACCAGAGCCGATCGGCCATGTCCTGAATGGAACGAAAGCGGCCCGCGCCCTGGGTTGACAGCGTCAGGCTAGCGCCGAGCCCCACCGTTGAATGACCCGCCTCACGCCAGAACATGCGCTCGTGGCCACGCCCGCTGGCAAGCAACTCCCGCACATCGGTGGGGCCGATGCGGCGGGTGTGGCTGGTTAGCAGGCCCGCCGCTGCCACGGGGGTATCATCCAAGATCGGGTGCAGGTCCATGGGTTTGGTGCCGGGGGCCCTGGGTGGCGGCAGGTGGGCCTCGACTTCAAGGATTCGTCGCCGCAGCGCCCGCCGGTTGATGGTCCCTACCACAACCCTCTTCGAAACTGCTGGCACTCGGGGCCCGTCCATGGTCAACCAGGTGTTGCACGGCTACGTCAGGCAGGTCCGACACCGGCTACGGCACCTCCCGCGGGCGGTCCAACGGGAAGTCATGGCCGAATTGCTCGCCCACATCGAGGATGACACCGCCTTGCGGCAGCGGTCCAATCCCGCCCTGGCTCGGCAGCAGGCTTCCGCCGAGGCCATCGAGGCTTTTTGCCCGGCCGATGACATTGGGGTGGCCATTGGCCCCCGGGGCGGTATCATTCGAAGCTCTTCGGGCGAATTGCTGCTGCCGGTGGCCGTCCTTTCTGGCGAAGGCCTCGGACGGCATGCCCGCATGACCCAGGCGTGGACGGCCGTGGCGGCGGCGGGCTCGGCTGCCTTGGTCGCCGCGGTGGCCTTTGGTGCCTTCCTCGCCAGTCAAGGCGATGATGGTGCCCTGGATTGGGACAGTCACAGCCTTGACGCTGGCGCGGCCACAGCCATCTTGCTGGACCAGCAGTGGTCCGCGGTCGATGGATTTGGCAACACCACGGTCTCGGTGCCCGACTGGGCACGGGGACGCGCCATGACGCTTGCAGCCCACGGGACGGGTTGCGTTGCGGCCCGGTTGTATGATCCCGCCGGCGCTGTGGCGGTGGATGCGTGGGATCCCTCCGGCCGGGCTGATTGCGGGTCTGTGCGGGGCACCACAGGATCGGTGCAACCGGGTGTTTGGCTCTTGCAGCTCTATTTCGAGGCCTACAGTGGCTACGTTCGCATGGATGCGGGCGACGGGTCTGCGCCGTGATCGTTGCAAGATGGGCTCGGCCGGGTTGAACCGGCACTTGTCGCCAGGAATCGGAACCTACTGCGATCAAACGACGTTCAAAGGGGGGCAATGATTTTGTGGGGTGGCTTGCCTCAAGCGTCCATGGCCCCTGGCGGCAGATTGCCTTTCACACTCCTCATCACCGCCTTGCTCACCTGGGGGGCGGTCTACGTGGGCTTGGCCGACGGGGGTGCCCCGAGCCGGGCTGACCTGGGATCGTCGGTCCATGAGCCGCGGCTGGACGGATGGCAGTTGACCAATGCTTCCGGTGTCGTGTGCAGCCACAGCGAGTCTTGCCCGCCCCGCATGGCTGGC
>JBFIJP010000351.1:0-4424 GCA_041600695.1 Thermoplasmatota archaeon
GCCATCTTGTACAGGTAATCGTCGTCGACGAAGACGTGGCCGCCGGCCAAGGCAGGTTTGATTTGCGTTTCCATGCGGTGGCTCAGGTTGGCGGCAAACAGCAGGGTGGCCGTTCGGGGGTCTAGGTCCAGGTCGGCCTTGCTGATTCGTTTGACCAGGTCTCCAATGAACTGGCCGCCGACTTCGTCCAGCCGCCAGGAGCCGCTGCCAACGGCCTGCCCATCGTGGGCCAGGCGCTCGCGCAAGAGGGCGGTCTGTGTGGATTTGCCGCTGCCGTCGATGCCCGTGATGACCACCAGTGCGCCCCGCGTGCTGTGCCCGCCGGCACTCCCGTCGCGTTCAGGCAAGCTGCATCTCCTCGCAGCGGTAGCGGTAGTCGCTGCCCAGTTTCTCCATGGCCAGGTCGAAAAGCCGGGTGACCCGGACTGCCGCGCTGCGGGCGGCCTCCGGAGTCAAGTGGTCGAGGCCCTTGAGTCGGTCGTAGGCGGCGAAGAACTCGGGCTCGCGGTCGCGGATGCGATCGAGGGTGAGCGCCCGGTACTTGGGTTTCATGAAGGCCAGGCCGTATCGCATGAGGAGCATTCGGGCAACTTCGTCGGCGAGCCAGTGCAGGAAATCGGCGCGGGCCGGCCCCGTCATGTCTGCCTCGCGCGCGAGCACCTCCCGCAGTTGGCCCAGGCCGTCCGCCATGACCGCGTCGTCCGGGCGCATCTCCCGGGCGCGGCGGTTCACTCCGGCGCCTTCCCCGTGGGGATCGTGGACGAGGGCCGTGTTTCGCACGTGGTCCAGGTGGTAGTAGCTGAACTGGTTGTGCATGCCGGCCTCCAGCAGCGTCTCCATGAAGGAGGTGGGTGTGAAGCCCAGTTCGGCTCGCCGGGGCAGGCCGGGGTAGTTGGGCGTGTAGAGGCGGAAATCGATGCGGTGCGCGTCGTCCGCGTGGCGGGGCCGAATCAGGACATGCACGTCGTAGTCGGCGTCGGCGGTGGCGCTGTTGCGTCCAATGGACCCCGTGGCGCCGACGGCCCGGATGTCGTCGCCGTAGCGGGCTACCAAATCCTCGGCCAGCACCTTGACCTCGGCCAGCAGCTCCTGTTCCATCTGGCCGTGCCGGACCTCATGGTCGAACTCCTGGTCGGTGCGCGCCGCAGCAATGTCAAGCAGGGTTCGCACCAGATCGACGGCGTCGTCCGGCACCGTGAAGAATGGGTTGAACAGCTCGGCGAAGGCCTCGCCCTGGCCGCCGGCCAGGTTGGCGAATTCGGAGCGCATCGGCACGTCGCCGGTCGCCTCCTCCAACAGCATCCCGAGGCAGCCGGTGGCCACGTCCCGGCAGATGACCCAAGCCCCCGCATGGTTGCCCCGCTCCAATTCCCCCCACAGATCTTCCACGAAGGCGGATTGGGAGTGAACGTAGTCACCTTGCAGAACCTTCGTTTGCACCCTCTTGCCCGCCGCCTCCACCAGGGCCGAAGCGAGGTCGTCCTGGTCGAGGAGCACGTCGGCGGAGCGAAGGTGGTCCAGGAACCGATACCGCATGGGGTCGTTCTCGTGGCCCACGGCTATCACATGCCTGGCCAAGTCGACCGGTACGTAGGAGACATCCATGCGGCGCCCGGTGGCGGGGTGCCTGGGGTAACTGAGAAGCCGCACGTGGTCTGCCTTCTCCACCAGCGCCATGAAGTGGTCGTAGCCAGCCGCCGCCCTGTTGGTTACCCGGACGCCGGTACGCAGGAAGGCCAGGATCGGACCCGATTCGTTGGCTTCCTCCATGATGCGGGTGGCCAGGCCTGCCACGTCCACAACTGTTGGATCACTCATTGTGCCGACTCCACTCTCCTGTCACAGAAGAGCCTTCCTGCAACCGGCAGGCAGCACGGCGAAAGCCTTCCTAACACCTTCCGGGGTATGGTTGCAAACGGATGCTGCCTACCATGAATCGTCTCTTGCTGACCAGCCTGGCCTTGCTGACCCTGACGGTCGCCGCAGCGACGCCCATCCATGCCGCGCCCCTGCCGGGACTTCGCGACTGCCCCGACGGGGAGTTCGGCATCGATGCTGGCCCTGTGGGAACCGGGTGCAGTCCCGTTTTTGAGTACTACTACTGCCCCCACATGAAAAGTGGATTCCGCGTTCTGGGCACCGATACCGGCTGCATGGGCAACAACCCCAATGACCCCGACGGCTCGTAGGTAGGCGTCAGGTCTGCCGACCCGGCGCGGCATGGCCAGCCGGCTGCAAACGGGGCGGCCCGTGGCGTGCGCTAGGGGCCGCTGACGGCCGGCAGGTTTGTCCACGCGGGGCGCCGTGTGCCTGCATGGCTCGTCTTCCCACCCCGTTGGCCGCGGCTCTGGTGTGCGCTTGCCTGCTGGCGGGCTGCTCGGGCGGCGACCCCCCGGCGCCCGCCCAAGAAACGAACACCGAACCCTCGGGGGACCCCGGCGCGGCAGAGCCAGCCGTCAATGCGGTGCCTTGGCCCGCGTGGCACGTCGGCCAGGCCTGGACCCTGGACGCCGTTTACCGCGTGGCGCCAGCCATGCAGATCACGGTGGTCGTGGTGGACATTCTACCCGACGGCACGGCCGTCCTTGGCGCCAGCGATGTCGACGCGGGGCGAAGCGCGTTGTTTCTCCATTGGCCGCCCCTTGGCCCCATCACGCCCAGTGGCATGGCCGTCAAGATGCACGGCCTGAACGTTGAGCTGGCGAGATTCCCGGCATCCGACGGCGCAACGTGGCAGTCGGACTTCAGGGGCGAGACGGTCAGTTGGACGACCGGCGTTGCGCCCGATGGGCTGGTGACGTTCGTTGCCGTTGGCGGCGATGAGGAGCGGCTCCGGGCCGTGTACGATCCGGCCATCGGCTGGTTCCGCACCTTGGCCTACACCTTCCCGGGCTCGGGGGAGCCCACCCACTCGTGGACCCTCAGTCAAGCGCACAATGCCTGGACCGGCAACGCCTTCCGGTTCGAGTGGCAGGACGCCGTGGTGGACCACAGCTCCCCCGACGAACCGACCCACAACCCCACGGCACAAGCCACGATCGGGGACGGCTGGGATACGGTCCTGGTGGGCCTTTTCCACGGCGGCGGACCCGGCGTGGTCGCGGCAACCGTCACGACTCCCAGTGGCCATTCGGAATACCTTGGCGGTCCCCGCGCGGACCAACCGGGTACCACGCTCCAATGGACGGCGCTGCCATCTGAAGCCGGCGACTGGCACCTGGCAATGCTGGGTGGCGCCACCGATTACGACCTTTTTCTGGAAGCCCTGGCCGTGCGCGAGATGGCGGTCCAGATCTAGACGTGGACTCATGACCCCGTGGGCGCCATGCGTCCACGCGCCAACGGCGAGCAGGTAGGGCCGGATGCCGGCTGAAGGCCGGCGGGAGGCGGGTGGAAGGCGGGTGGAAGGCGGGTGAGGGGCAGGTCACCGGACGGGCTCAAGCACGCGTCGCCGTAGGAGGGGCCGGCGGGAATGGAAAGCACCCTGCCGCCGCACGCGTAATGGCTTCTAGCGGCACTGGCCGGTGGCCAGGTAGTGGGCCAGAACGCTAGGCCGGTCCGTCATGATGCCATCCACGCCCAGGCCCACCAGGTCCTGCATGGTGGCGCAGTCGCCAATGGTCCAAACGTACACCGCGATGTTGTTGGCGTGGGCGTCGGCCACGAAGTCCTCGCTCATGACCGGGATTCCCTCGAACGTGATGGGCACCTCCAGGGCGTAGTGGCGGTTGGGCGAACCGGGCGCCGGCCCGGCGGAGGTCGCCCAGAAGCTCGCCGCCTCTCCCGTTGCGTAATAGGAGCCGATCTCCGGTGCGTAGGCCTTGAAGATCTCCGTGGAGTGGTCCAGGAAGGATCCCACCAGAACATCGGCCTGGCGGCCCTGGGCCCGGATCAGGTCAGCGAGCTGGATCTCATAGGGCTGCGTCGTGGGTAGCGAATCCTTGATTTCGATGTTGATGGGGGTCGTCGGGAAAGCAGCGAAAACGTCTGCCAGAGTTGGGATGACGAAATCCGCCGGCGTGTATCCAGCGGGGGCCGGCTGGGCGCCCGTGGCCACACCCCGCCACATGTAGGCACCGCAGTTGGCAGTGTTGTGCTGGGGCCCCTGGCCGGGGCAGAACCAGTGGGCCGCGTCCAGGGACTGGATCTGCCACAACGGCAGGCGGCGGGTCGAGCTGCCGTCGATCTCCACCAGCACGTCGCGGGCGGCCAAGCCGGCGCGCTCGCCCGGGCTGCCCGGGGCGACCGCTACCAACATCGTGATGCCGCGCTCCTTGACGATGGTCAGGCCGCTGCGGGCGGCGCCGACCTCGCGCACCGCCGCGTAGCTCTCCAGCGCCTCGGCGGGAACGAAGGTCGACAGTGGATCGAGCGCGTCGGCGGTGCCGTCGAGGGCGGCCGCCAGCAGCGTTTCCGGGGAGACC
>JBFIJP010000352.1:0-4414 GCA_041600695.1 Thermoplasmatota archaeon
CTGAAGATGGCTTTCACGGTCATGATGGCGGCGCTGCTGGTGGGCCTGGGCATCGTGTATGCGGGGCCCAACGCGGAGATGGCTGCGCAGTACCTGTTCATAGCAGCGGTTATTCTTGTGTCGTGGACCCTGGTGTTGATCCTGTGGTCCGAGGGCTTCAAGGGCAACCGGGAGTAGGTCTTTGCTCGTTCGCCGATGCGGCGCCCGCTAGCTCGGGTCCGTTGGCCTCCTGCCCATCCTTGCTTAGAGACACCCTTTGGTGGCGGGGTGCGCTCAGCAACGCAACGAGGCGGAGGCCCATAGTTCTGCCGTTCCATAGGTTCGCTGACGCAGCTGCACCCCAGGCATGATTTCAAGCCACTCCGGCCCACGGACGTGAAGGGATCATTGGTGCCGGCCGGATTTGATGAAGGTTTCCTGCCTCGACGAATTTATCGCGCTCTTCAAAGGATGACGCATTTACGCTTGGCGGCAGACTGAACGAAAGCGACTTACGTTGCCAATTCATCCAAAGCGAGATGGCTAATAAAAAACAAGTGCAGCCGGACGTACGGATGATCCTCGCGGCGACCGGGTTGCTAATCGTTCTCGTGGCACCCCAGGGCGTCGCGACCCACCTTGCCCCCAACTCGGCCCTTGGCCTTGATAGCGCCATTGGCGGGGGGAATGGTAACGAAGCGACGGCCTTCGGGTCCTGGGTCGGTAGCGGTTATTTCAATTCGGCGACTGACGAGAACAGCGTCGTGGCTGGAGGTAAGAGGAATGTCGCGGGCGATGGGAATCCGTCGACCATAACGGGGCAAATGGCGGCCGTCGGCGGCGGCCTCGACAACAGCGCCACCGGCCTGGCGGCGACCATTGCCGGGGGATTCGGCAACACGGCGTCGAACAGCGGCGCCACCGTGCCGGGCGGCTTGGTTAATGTTGCTGCGGGCATCGCCAGTTTTGCTGCTGGAGACGGGGCGCAGGCTACGCACGACCGGAGTTTCGTGTGGGCCGACGACCGCCGGGCCAACTTCGGTACCACGGGACCCAACCAATTCCTCATCAATGCGGATGGTGGCGTGGGCATTGGAACCGATGCGCCGACGACGGCGCTGAGCGTGGCGGGCACTGTGACGGCCGAGGCTTTCGAGGGCGCGCTGGATTGGGCCTGGCTCACCGGCCAGCCGGACATCGTTGCTGGCTCCGGCCTGGCAGGAGGGGGCACCCTTGACCAGACGCGCACCTTGGCGTTGGATGACTCCGCGATTGCGGCTTGTACGGGTACCGGGGACAAGATCCTCTGGGACCCCATCACGCAGCGGCTCATTTGTGGAACGGACGGCGGCAACGTCTACACGGACGGCGACGGGCTGACCCTTGCTGGTGGCGAATTCAGCCTGGCCCCGGGCGGCGTCGATTTGAATCACTTGGGCTTCGACCCGGCAACGCAGGCGGAACTGGACGGCCACAAGAGCTCGGGCGACCACGACGGGCAATATTTGTTGCGCAGCGCTTCCACAGAGGAGTTTACCGGCGACCTTTTCTGGGCACACAGCGACGTGTGGACCGATGGCCAACTCTATGTCCGAGACAACATCATAGCTGATGGTGCGGTTTCCGCAACGGGTAACGGTCATTTCCAGGGAGACTTGCTGAGTGTCGGCACGCGTGATTCGACGACCGTTCGCGTCTACATGGGCGACGAAAGCCTGCGCATGTCGATCCACCCCACGACGGGCGACGCCTTGTTCTACGTCAGCGCAGATACCTGGGTCAATGGCGATCTCGTCGCCACGGGCGACGCTATTCGCGTCAACTCCCAGGGGCCCGAGCAGGACTCGTATCTCTATTTCTTCAACAGCGGCAATAACTTGGGAGAATACCTGAAGTGGGCCGAGGGGTCGTTGGAGAGCTTCGTGCTGTCGGACGGCTTGATTGTTCACGGCGCGCTCACGGAATCCAGCAGCATCAAGGCCAAGGCCAACATTGAGACGCTGGAGGGCGCCCTGGATGATGTCACCCAATTGCGGGGCGTCAGCTACGACTGGAAGCCTGACTCCGGCGGCGAGGGCCGTGATCTTGGATTGATTGCCGAGGAAGTAGCAGAGGTTGTGCCCGAGGCGGTAACATTTGACGAGAACGGCGACCCGATTGGATTGCGCTACGGCCACATGGTGGGTTTGCTCGTTGAGGCTGTCAAGGAACAGCAACTGCTGATCGAAGAGCAGCAAGCGGTCAATGACGCCTTGGAGGCCAGGCTGTCGGCCATCGAGGCCCAACTGGGCATCGTGCCTGCGCCGTAAGGCTGCCGGGCGGGGCCGCCGCGGACTGTGGTTTGGCCCCTCTCTCGCAACCCCTTTTATCCTTCTTGCCCCACAACAGAAGTGATGAGGAAGGTCCTCCCCGCCCTCGGCGCGGCTGGTGCTGGTCTGGCCGGCGTGGGAATCGGTTTGGCATCCGGGCTCTTGGTTGAGTTGCTGCTGGTGCTCGTGGCCCTGGCTGGCGCGATCTTCAGCTTCATGGAACGCTGCCGTCTCGGCGTCGCCCTGGGAGTGCTGCTTCTGGGGGGCTCTGTGCTGGCGGCTCTGGCCGCCGTGGCACCCATTACCACCGAGGACGGAGAATATCTGACCGGCCTCGCAGCCTCGGGCCCAGTGATCCTGCTGCTTGGCCTTGCGTTGGCCGGTACGGTCATCGCGTTGCGCTGGGGTGACCTGGAGCCCACCTGGTTCGCCGTTGCCTGCGCGGTGGTGGTGGCACTGGGTGCGCTCTCGCTTTTCCTCGTCCCGGGGGAGCAGGTCGGCAACCCGGTTTCGGTGGCCGCCGCGGCGGGCGTGCTGTGCTTGGTGGGAATGGCTCCCGGCATCGTTGCGGCGCGCCGGGCTTAGGTTGGTTCGGGGTCGGTTTTAAGCCGATGGGCCGGGTGGCCGCGCCCGATGGCACTGAGGACGCTGGGCTGCGGCGAGGTCGCGCCCGAGCATTACGGGACCGAACAGACCTTCGCTGGCTGGGTGCACACCCTGCGGGCCAAGGGAAACATCGCGTTTCTCGTGCTGCGCGACCGCACGGGCACCGTCCAGTTTGTCCTCCTGAAGAAGCAGTTGGCAGAGTCGGCGCCTGAGCTGTTCGACGAGTTGACGAAGCTGAGCCCCGAATCGGCGGTGTCGATCACGGGCCTGGTGAAGGAATCGGAGAAGGCGACGGCCGGTTTCGAGGTGCTGCCGACGGCGGCCACGGTGCTCAACCGGGCTGCGGCGCCGCTGCCTCTGGCGCTGTGGGACGACGCGATCGAGACCGGGCTTGACACGCGGCTGGACAGCCGCTACCTGGACATTCGCAGCCCCCGCACGGCGGCTATCTTCCGAATCCGTCACGAGGTCGTCGGCGCCGCTGCCGAACACCTTCGGTCACAGGGCTTCGTGGAGACCCACACCAGCAACATCAACGCGGCCAGCAGCGAGGGCGGCACCGAGGTCTACACCTTCGACTACTTCGGCAAGAAGGTGTTTCTGGCCCAGAGTCCCCAGTTGTACAAGCAGATGCTGATGGCGTCGGGCATGGACCGGGTCTTCGAGATCGGCTGGTATTTCCGCGCCGAGAAGCACAACACGACCCGGCACCTCAACGAATCAACCGCTATCGACTTGGAGATGGCATGGATCGAATCCGAGGACGAGGTCTTGGAGGCCATCGAGGCCCTGATGCACGCCATCTGGAAGCGTGTCCACGACAACTGCCAGGACGAACTCAAGACCCTTGGCGTCAAGCTCAAGGTGCCCGCGCTCCCCTTCCGCCGGGTGCCCTACGAGGAAGCCCTGAAGCTCATCAACAGCCACGACGACGACCGGCTGGACGGGCCGCTGCAATTCGGCGACGACATCGGCACCGAGGCGGAGAAAATCCTGGGCCGCGTCATGCACGGCGAGGGCCACGACTTCTACTTCATCACCAAATGGCCCCTGGCGCCCAAACCGTTCTACGTCATGCCCGAGGATGGCACCCAGAACAGCCGCCTCAGCCGCTCCTTCGACCTGGATTACAAGGGCGTTGAGCTCATCAGTGGTGCCCAGCGCATCCACGACCCTGACCTGCTGGCCGAGGGCATCGTCCGCTGGGGCCTCGACCCCAAGGACTTCAAGACATACCTCGACGCCTTCCGCTACGGCATGCCTCCCCACGGCGGCTGCGGCATCGGCATCGAGCGCATCCTCATGCAGATGCTGAACCTGCCCAACATCCGCGAAGCGATCCTGTTCCCGCGGGACACGGTGCGGGTGACGCCGTAGGGCAAGCCAAGGCTGCTTCGTGGGGCCGCCGCGGCCCCACTTGATCGAATGATCGAACTTTTCGAAGTTCGGAAGCGATCCTGTTCCCGCGGGACACGGTGCGGGTTACGCCGTAGGGCAAGCCGAGGCCTGCTTCGTGGGGC
>JBFIJP010000353.1:0-4399 GCA_041600695.1 Thermoplasmatota archaeon
GAACAGGCCTTGGCCTGTACGGACCCTTTGAATACACGGGTCCCCGCGGGGCTTCCGCGGACCCCAAGCTATGCCAAGTTCTCCAACGCGCATTGCAGGACCCGCTTGCGCACCAACACCGACGGCTGGCCATCTACACGCGAAGCGAACAGACCTGGCATCTCCGGCCACTGCCACGCGTTGAGTTTCTCCAGTTCGACCCCCGTGGGTGCCCCCGCCTGCGCGGCTAGCCGGCTGACGCGATCGAAGGCAGCCTTGTCCTGCCGGCGCGCCACGGCCGCCGGGAGGATGTCGGCCATCGCCTGCCGGAAGTAATACCGCGTCTCGCCGCCCTGCTGTCGGTGCCGGGTGGGAACGGTGAGGCAGAAGTCCACCAGTCTTCGATCGAAGAAGGGCGAGCGATGCTCCATGCCCAGCGCCGCATACGTGTGGTCCAGATAGTTGGTCAACTCGTCGAAGATGGGCTCGCGCAGATTCGCTGCGCGATTGTAGGCGTCCGACGGGACGGAACGGAAAATACGCGGCTGGTTCTGCCGAAGCCGGGCGCGCACCAAGGGCAACAGCTCCGGTTCGACGGGGCCACCCACTGGAGTTTCCCGGGCGAACAGGCCCCGGCCGGCCGGCGCGCGGTGCAGCCACCAGCGAGTCCAAAAGCCCTGCGTCAGGGGACGGATGCCGAACATGACCAGCCGCTGCTTTGCAGTACCGCGGTAGCGCTCTGCTGTTTCGGCCACGTAGCGACGAGCCGCCCGCAAGCGCAGCGCCCGCAGATGATCCAGGAGCAGATACTCACCATGGCCAATCACGTCGTCGCCTTCGCTGCCATCCAGAACGACACGCTCCCCACGCCGGGCGGCCTCGGCAATCATGCCGATGACGTAACTGGAGTGGATGGTCACCAGGGGCCCATCCGCCCAACGGACCCGCTCCTCCAGCTTCCACCACGGATGATGCCGGTCGCTTTCGACCTGATGCAGATGCGCGCCGCTCTGGTCAGCCACGGCCTGCGCAAACGGCCGCTCGTTCACAATGGAATCGCCGGAAAACTTCAGGGTGTAGGCATTGACGGGGCGACTTGGATCGAGATCGCGCGCGGTGGCCACCACACTGCTGCTGTCCAAACCGCCACTCAGGTGGGCGGCAAGCGGCCCGTTGCTGCGCATGCGCGAGCGTACCGCCTCGCGGAAATGATGCCGCACACCCGCTACCGCTTCCTCCAGAGGCATGTCATTCCGGACCTGTATCTGTAGCGGATCCCAGTAGCGATGCAGGCGCAAGCCGCCTGCATCCACCACCAAGACATGGGCCGCCGGCACCCGCCGAGCACTGGCCATGAACGTGTTGGACGAGTCGCCATAACGGCCGATGCGCCAGTCCAAAACCCGCATGTGGTCGACATCCCGCGGCACCCAAGGCAGCGCCCGCAAACCCCGCAACTCGGATGCAAAAGCCACCCGGCGGCCGTCGCAATGATAATACAATGGACGAAGGCCCAGGAAATCCCGCGCCATCATCAGCCGCCGTCGACCCTCATCCCAGGCGGCCCACGCGAAATCCCCCACCAGGCGATCGGCGGCGTCGATGCCCCAGCGTTGAACCGCCGCCTGCACGATGTCACCGTCAGGCGTCCCGGGCGCCAAGCCCAAGGCAGCGAGCATTTCGTCCCGGTTGTCCACCCGGGCGTCGGCTGTCACCAACCACGTTCCTTCCAGGGGCAGCGCCTCCCGGCTTGCCTCCGGCGTCGTGGCCATGAGGCCGAATCCAAACGTGGCCGGACCCGCTTCCACAACGGTGCGGCCATCGGGCCACCGGTGAGCCATGGCGTCCAGCATCGCCTCCACGTCGCCGCTGGCCCGCGACCCATCCAGGTGGACGACTCCGGCTATGGCACTCACGACAACCCGCCAGCCGGGGGGGCCACCGAAAGCGGGACGTAACGGGCAAGATCCGGCACATCACCAAGCAGTACCTGACCATCCAACTCCAGCCAGGCGTGTGCCGCCAAAGCCCCGCCCTCCTCAAGCACCGTGCCAATGTGTAGGGCGGCCGCCATCCCACGACGACGCAGCATCGCCTGTGCCACCAGCGCTTGGGGCAGGCAGGTATAGGATCCCGGCAGATGACGGCTGGCTGCACGCACCGCCCAGGCGACAGGCAGGGCATCCTGAAGGGCGCCATGCGCATCCAACTGCATGCGCCGCCGCACCTGCCGCATGGCAGCGCCGCTAGACACGCGAAGTCGCCAGCCGGTCCAAACGAGACCGACGGCAGCCTCCAGCAGCAAGCCCCTCCTGGCCCGCTCGAGAGCCAGGAACCGGCGCAGCCTCATGGTTCCAGGATTCGAACCAGCCCGGCTTCCGCGAGGTCGCACAAGAATGCCACCACATGGGCGCTGGCGGTGGCAGGCTCGACATCGTACTCTGCAACAACACGTCCAACGAGGGCCTCAACGGCTTCCGGCTTGGTTGTGGCATTCCAGATAAGCGTCCCAGCCCCCTTGATGCCGTAATAGACGCCGGAAGATCCGTGGAGAACGACCGTGTCGGTGCCCACCAGACTCTCCAGATGCCCCTCGGTTTGCTGCACACGGGTGCCCGGGCCCAGCTTCGGCTTGCTCACAAATGGACCACGCGACCCGTGGGTTGTAAGGCTTGCCGAACGCGGACTAACCCGGACACGGCCGGCCCGGCGCACGATGCGCCGAGCCTGCGTGTGGGAGACCCCCCACGCGGGAAACAGGCCAGCCCCGTCCAGGGTGACCCGTCAACGCTTGCGCAAGACCACAACGACGGCGATGATGAGACCAATGGTCACCAGCAGGATGAACATCCAGACCCACCCGGGCACCGTCCGGTCTTCTTCAAGACCCGGCGGCCCTTCGTCCTGGAGTTGCGGGTTGGATCCGTCATCAACCCAGCCGGGTTGGTTTTCGTGGCCATCGCCGTTGACGAAGCCCTGGCTGATGTGCGAGCCGATGAAGTAGGTCACCTTGTACGTCGTGTCGGCGGGCGCATCCACATCCGAATAGGTGGTAACGCTTGGTCCAACCGAAGCGACCGTTCGCCAGGGGCTGTTCTTGGCATGGACTTGGAAGCCGAGCACCTTGACGAGCGGTGGCAGGTCAGGCAGCGACCACACGATGACGTTGGTGCCGCCGACGCGCACGACGCGCACAGGGACGTTGAACGACGGCTTGCTGTTGGGGTTGTTGGGATCCGTTCCCAAGGCCACTTCAACCGAGTCCGGCACGCCGTCGCCATCGGTGTCGGGGCCCAGCGGGCTCGTGCCGGTGCCAGGACCGGAACCGTCGCCGGTGCCGCCTGTACCTCCGGTGCCACCGCCTCCGCCACCGCCGCCACCGCCGCCTCCGCCACCAGCAGGGCTGGGAGTGAAGACGGCGCTGCGGGGCGAATTGAAGTCGCCGCCCAGCGGGGTGTCAACCACCAGAACGGCGCGGCATCGTTCGCCGGCGCCGAAGCCAGACTGGTCGAGGCGGAAGGTGTACGTCAGGTCCTGGCCGGCGGCGCCCTGCACATAGCCGAAGCCAAATCCGTAGCCGTCGGCGAGGAAGCCCGTTTCGCCGGTTTGGTACCCGTAGCCGGAACCGATCTCAAAGCCAAAGCCGGTCTGGTAGCCGCCCAAGTAGCCCTGCCCGAAGCCAAAGCCGAAGTTGGAGAGCGTGCCCGACACACGGGCGTTGCCAATGGTGTACGTGTCCGGCGGCAGTGCGGTGCCATCCACCAAAAACAGCTCCATGCGGGTTCCGCCCTGGCATTGCAGGACCAGCGTCAGGGACGTGATCGGGATGAGGTCATCCGTCTGGAATGTGAGGGTGACGCGCAAGCGCTGCGTCGCGTCATCGAACACGGGCTGGTCAATTTGCAATGCCTGGACTGGCATCGCGAGCATCAGCACGCCGCTAGCCACGAGGCTACCGACGACGAATGCGGCCAAGATGCGGTGACGACGAGAACTCCCCATAGCTGACGCTTCCAGTGGCGGCTGTAGTCAGGCCCTCGACTTAATGCTGATTGTCCGCGCCCTGCAGCTAGCTGGCGCCAGGCAGACCATGTGCAGCAATTGCTATGCCTGCGGCGATGGAAATCATGGTGAGGTACCATGTCGCCCGTGGCAGGCGCAGCAGCGGCGCTACGGCGGCCATCTGGAGGGATCCCAGCGTCAAGGCGAGGCCGAGCACCTGGGCCTTGCGCAGGTTGACCGACATGAGGGCTGCCGACGCCAGAACCAGGATTCCCAGGCCGGCTGCGGGCCAGGCCAGTTTTTGGGGGTCGCCGGCGCGATGGACCACGGCAAAGGCCGCGCCCTGGACCGCCACCAGGCCGACTAGAACCGCCAGTGCCAGGGCCTGGCGGACGCCCTGGGCGGGAGTCGGGGTGGC
>JBFIJP010000354.1:0-4394 GCA_041600695.1 Thermoplasmatota archaeon
CGGCGGCGGGGCATCCGGCACCGGCAAATCCGCATCAATGTGCAATCCGATCAGGTGGGGTGCCGGTGTGACATCCGAGCCCATGATGGCGCGAACCTCCGGATCATCGGACACCAGCATGTGGATCGGGAAATTGGACAGCACCCCGCCGTCCACAAACGTATGTCCCGAGAGATCCTCCCCCTGGTAGGTTCCCCACTCGCTGCTCCAGATCACCTCCGGCCAAAAGAAGGGAATGCTCATGGACATCCGGACTCCCCAGACGACGGGGCAGTCCGGCGCCGTGTGGTGGTTAAGCACGCGCATCGTTTGGGCCGTCGTGTCCGTCACCACCATCGACAGGTGCTTTCCGGTTTCCGCGAACAATTGGGCAAACGTGAGTTTGCTGTACCCGTCGCCCTTGGCCTCCAGTTGATCGGAGAGCCACGCGACGAATCCGTCGGCCGAAAACAGGCCGCCCTCCTCAACAAATGAAAACACGTAGGGCAATCCCGGCAAGGCGAGTGTAGCGCGCACGAGGCCGTCGTCGATGTGAGCCGCGATGCCCCGTGGCACGAAGGGCAACTTGATGTCTTCCAGCAGCCGGCCCAGTGAACTATCGCGTCGCTGCTTGGCCGTGAAATGGCCGGGTTCGCTGATGAATTGCGTCATCCGCGACTGGCCGCTGCTGGTTTTCTCAAGGCTCACCGTCTCCAGCTCCGCCCCGGTGTAACCCACGGCCGTGAGTGCGGCGGCGATGGCCCCCGCCGACGTACCGATGACCCGATTCAGCGTAAAACCGGCGTCCTCCAGCGCCCGGACGGCACCGTTGAGAACCAGTCCCCTGGCCCCACCACCTTCGAAAACGGCATCCAATTGCTTCGGGCGCTCGCGCAGGCTTGTCTCGGTCATTCTTGTCCACCAAATCCGGTTATGGTTGGCTCAATATCCGGGCCCCGTGTGCAGCGCCGACGGCAGCGGGCGGAAGCGGTTGTAATTGAATTCCTTGTCCGCCTCCGTACGGGTCCATTGCTCGTCCAATTTGCGCAAGTCCTCCTGCAATTGGTCGAAGCAATCACGCATCGGCTGGCGGTATTTCTTGTCCACGTCGTCCAGCAGGTACTTGAAATCTCCCATGAGCAGGGTGAATCTCGCCCGCGCCGTGGCCAGGGCCACGCAAATTAGCGATCGCCATTCCTCGACCCCGGGGGTGCCGGCATCCTTGGGGACTTGCGTGCTGCTCAGGCGCGGGTCCATGGCAGCCTTGACGCCGGTTGTTCCGTACACCTGGTGGCGGATGACCACGTGGTGGATGGTGTCGGACACGTAACGTGCCACACCAGCCTTTGTTTTCAGGCCCTCGTGGCGGGCGGGCAATCCCTTGCGGAAAAGGCCACACAATTCGTTGTGGAAGGCCTGCAGGTAGACATCATTCTCGACGGCGGCATCGTTGGGATAGATTGCATCGATGAGGCGGCGACTGTAGGACTGCCACACTTCGGCATATTGCAATTCCCAGCCGATGGCGGCATGGGGAAGGATTTCCCGGTTCTCGCCACGGCCCACCGAAAGCAGATCGGCGCGGGCCTCGAAATCCTCATCCGCCGTGTATTCGAAATTGTGGAACGTGTCGTTGAGGTGGTTGATCATGCCGTCGTACGTGGTGGCAAAAATCTGGTTGAACACGGCGCCCTTCTGCACCAAATGCTCCGTGGTCAATTCCTCAGCGAGCTCGTGGCTGAAGAAATGCAAATACATCAGGGTCCGGAACGGATGGGTCCATTTCCCCTGCGCGTCGAAGGCGTTGTGCATGGCCACCTCGACGAGGTTGTACGTCATGTGGATGGCGGCCAGGTGTTTGCCACTGATGACCTCGAAATACATGGAAGCGAGGATCATGCTCTCGATGCGTCGGAAGGTCGGATCGTGGGGATCAGCGGAAACTGTTTCCGACGATTTCGGGCCAACCACGCTGTCCAGCACGAGCTTGCGTTCGATGGCATCAATGGAGAAGTACGCAACGCCGCCGTAGGGTTCGTAGTCCGGCTTCGTTTCGTAGTTCTCAAGATGGCGCAGGTCGAGCTTCACATGTCCCGGGCCCCGCTCGGGAGCGGCGCTCAGCAGAGGCGAAGCCACTCCGGATTCTGCCAGGTAGGCGAGCAATTGTCCTTCCTTGAAGGCCTGGATGGCGGGTTGGGGCGTGGCTTCCAGGCCCGGGCCGGGAACCGTTGCGCCGAAGATTTTGCGCAAGAAGAGGCGGGGGTAGAATTCGCTGCCATCGCTCCACACGGGAAGGCGCGGCTTTTGCGCCAGAGGCACGTTCACATCCGCCTGGGGGAATTTGTGGTCCAGTTGGGCGATCAGCGTGAACGCCTTGCGCACCATCGTGACGACGCCCTGCATGGCGGCCACGTTTCCTTCCAGTTTTTCGGCGGCCGGGATGCTGAGCGCCTGGGGCAGGTACTCTCCATGGACCTCGTAGTATGGGCGCAGCGCTGTCGGCTGCGGCGCCCTGGCCCCGTAAACGGAATTGAGCGTCAGCGGATTCTGGAATCGTTTCTGGCTCAGCAGGAAGAAGTAGATGACCGACCAGAGGCCGTTGCTGGCGGCGGCGCGCCAGTTGTTGTATGTTCGGCGGGAGACGCGGGCGGTGAACCACAGTCCTGCGACACATGCTGCGACGACGCCCCAGAACAGGGCCGATCCAGGTGGCACCGGAATGGCAACGCGGTTCACGAAGGCCGGGTCAATGGCCGTCAGGCGCACCACTGCGAGGAAGAGCAGCAGACCCGATGCGGTGCTGATGAGGTGGAAGGCCGTGCTGCGGATGGGGGTCGCGGTCCCCACCAGGAAGGCGGACAGTTGGAGCAGGGCTTGGATGGCCAAGAGGGCGATGATGGGGGCATTCAACTGGGCTGCGGGGGCGACAAGCACCAGGGCAACCTGCGCGAGTTGTGTTCCCATGAGGATGGCGGGCACGCCCTTGTTGGCGCCGCCGAAGAACAGGGCAAAGCCCAGGCCCGTGCCCATGGCGGCGGTGCCCAGCAGGGCGGCCTGGAGAACGCCGGCCGTCGCCATGCTCATGGATACGACGAAGAAGAGAATGGTTGTCACGACGGGCGCCAGATTGAGCAGGCGAATCTGTCGCACGAAGGATGTAAACCGGTTGCGGCCCTGGTCAAACGGCGTTCCCTTGATGAGGAGCCCAAGTTCCAGCATCCAGCCGATGGTGGCTCCGAAGACCGTGAACGCGAAGGGCAGCCAGACCCAGGTGGGCATCGCGCCCGTGGCGACGGGGTCGGGGAGCAGACCGCCCAGGGGGGCAGCGCCTGGCACGATGAGTTTCCACAGCATCACCGCGGACAACCCGGACATCACCAGCAGGCTGCCGATGGAAAGGATGGACCCGCCGGCGCCATAGACTGGCGGCACCGGTTTGTCGAAGCGGCTCTGGGTAGGGTAGGTGATCTTGGTGAGCAGGGGCTTGGTGGGCAGCGGGTCTGGTCGGAGCCGCGTGGGCTCGGTCAATTCCACCTCTTCGGCCGTCGAAATGGTCATCATCGGCGTCCAAGATCAGGCGTTTTTATAAGCCAATCCCTTGAAACTTGGTCGGGGTTGCCCTCCGGCCCTCGGACCGGGCGCGCCTTGCGCCTAGCACCCGGACCTGTCCGTTTCCCGGGCCTTGAACCAGGGGCTCCAAAGGCCAGAGTCACGTGAAAATGTCGGCCCTGAACCCCCGCCACCGCGATGATGGCCGAACTCCGGGCTTGCCGGCGTTGATCCTGTACCCCGGGCCCAGGCAGAAATGCGGCAGCGCCGCGGCTCAGCACCCAAGAAAAACATCACAAAGAAAGAAAACAGATGGGGGAAGGAAAGAGGGTGCGTCCCTGGATCAGGCCAGGGCGGCGAAGTAGTCGGCAACCGGCTTGCTGCCGGCCTTGCTGACCTTCAGGTTGAGCTGCACGATGGCATCGCTCACCGTGTTGCCGCGAACCGACTTGCGCTGGCGCTTGCCGGGGTAATCCTTGGGGTGGAAGCCCGTCGAGTCCGTCAACAGCAGGCGGCGGCGGGTAGAGCCCTCGAAGTCCTTGCGCATCGGGAAGCCTGCGAAGTCGGTGCCGCCCGTGATGGTGAGCTTGTAGCCGGGCAGGTTGACGTTGATCCCGTCAATGCTGTCTCCGATCTTCTTGCCGATCATGTTCTGGGCGTGGTGCCCGGTGATCTCGAAGTTGTAGCTCTTTCCGTGGGCGGGGTCGTTGATGACGACCTTGAACGTGGCCATGTGTGGTTACTCCTGCTTCCGGTATGCCGAGCGACGCGGGCGGCTTGGCCGCGGGCGACCTCAGGTCACCACTAGGGCTTCGGAAGCAGGCTGGCGACTCCGGGCCACCTAAAAAGGCTGCGGCGGGCTGGGC
>JBFIJP010000355.1:0-4389 GCA_041600695.1 Thermoplasmatota archaeon
ACGCCGCCATCGTCATTGCCCGGCGCGAGCCCGGCGAAGTAGGGTGACCCGGTTCAACAGGGTTCGCAGCGTCCCAGGGCCCCATTCCGGGCGGACAGCAGGCCGTTGAGGCGCTCCGACCAGGTGGGCGCCAGACATGCACCGCGACTGGACGCGGTCGCGCAGACACGCATCTGCTCGCAGCCACTTGGCCCCGGGTCCGGCTAGTCTCCGTGGATGGCGCTTCCACCGCCCGCACCCGCCGTCACCGCCGACGCCGGCCAGAGAGCAAGGCCTTTCTCCGGTCCCACCCCATTGTGGTCATGGGCTTGCTGCGACGCTCGAAGGACCCCGTGGACCCAGCGGCGCAACAACCCGTGGATTTGGCGATCTTAAAGCGCCAATTGGAACGAATCCACCAGGATCCCGTTGATCGGGGCCACCCCCGCAACTGGATCTTCCGCCTGAAGCGGACAGCCGACTTCATTGGCCATGCGCGGCCAGGGTCGTCACGGTTTTTCGCCACGGTCAATCCCTACCCGAAGCCCTTCCGGCACATCCATTTCCGCAGCTCCGACGGCGTCCGGATCGCCGGATGGCTAGGACCGCAGCACAAGAAGCACAGCGACTTCGGCCTGGTCATTGTCCCGGGCATGTTCAGCACCAAGGACGACACCATCCACAAGCGGCGGGCGATTCGCATCTGGCGCCACTGGAAGATTCCCATCCTGGCCATCGACCTGCGTGGCTTCGGCGAATCGCGGGGCATCTCCACGGCGGGGTGGAAGGAAGCCCTGGATGTCCACGGCGCAGCTCGGTATCTGGCGGACCAGACCGGAGTCACCCGTGTCGGCATCATCGCTGAATCCCTTGGGGGCGCCGCGGCCCTCAACGCAGTGGCGCTGGACGCCGAGGAAGAGACAGACCTCTTCATGGGTGGGGCCCTGACGTACAGCGCCTTCGTCGATGCCCGGGACGCCGTCGACTACATCTCAACGCCCCCTGTCCTCGGCCACCCTTTCCGTGGCGCATGGGGCGGCTTCCGGCGACTGCTGAAAATCAAGAGCTACGGCGGCTACGACCGGTTCGACGACTACCTGGAGGACGCCGCCCGCGTCAATGGGCTTCCCAACATCGACGAGCTGTTCGACCTCGCCAATCCCAAGTGGAAGGTGAGCATGATGCGGGCGCCTGTGCTGGCCGTCCATGCCCTTGACGACCCCGTCGTGCCCGTGCGGCACGCCCGTCGCATGGAGCGCTATGCCCGCGACTATCCCAACATCCAGACGTTGATCACGTCCTGGGGCGGCCACACCGGCTTCGAGGCCATGGACCCGGAATGGTTCTGGGAGGTAACCCGGACGTTCTTTGGCACCATCAACGATCGCGAGTTTCCCAACATCGCCCTGGGCACGCAAGCGCCGGAGCCCAGGCGCGAGGCCGGCGGCGACGCAGCCCGCGCAGGAGGGGCCCGGGCCTCCGCCAGGGGCCCGCCGCCACCCGAAGCCTCATAATAGAAGGGCGGCCTGCCCGCAAGCAGCCTTTAAAAGAGTCCCCTCGCCGCGTGGGGCCCGCAGCCTGCTTGAGGCAGGCGGCATGGACGCGGCAAGTGATCCCATGCACAAGCCGAAACAAGCACCCGCGGTCGACCTGAAGGCCACCTTCAGGGACCTGCCGCTCTCCGCGAAAACCCTCGCTGCCCTTGACAAGATGGGCTTCGAGCACCCCACGCCCATCCAGGAGAAGACCATCCCCACGGCACTCCAGGGTAAGGACATCATCGGCCAGGCCCGCACGGGCACCGGCAAGACGGCGGCCTTCGGGTTGCCCATCATCGAGACCTACGACCCGCAACTGGCGAATGTACAGGCGCTGATCCTGGCACCCACGCGCGAATTGGCCATCCAGATCTACGAAGAAATGGACCGCATGGCCGCCAACCGGGAATTCGAGGTTCTGGCCGTCTACGGAGGTGCGCCCATGGAGCCCCAGATCAAGGCCCTGCGCACCGGCGTCCAAGTCGTCGTCGGCACCCCCGGCCGTGTCATGGACCACATGGAGCGCGGCAACCTTGACCTGTCGGACACCAAGATCATTGTGCTGGACGAGGCGGACCGCATGCTCGACATGGGGTTCATCGACGATGTCGAGTGGATCCTCAAGCGCATGCCGGGCAAACACCACCGGCAAACGCTCCTGTTCTCGGCCACCATGCCGGACGAAATCAAGTCCCTGGCCAGGCGCTTCATGGTCCAGCCCAGCTTCATCGCCGTCAGCAGCGACGACGAACTCACCGTCCCCGAGATCGACCAGGTGTACTATGCGGTTGGTCGCCTCAACAAGCAGTGGGCCCTCACCCGAGTGCTTGACAACGACCGCACCATCGACCTGACGCTCGTTTTCTGCGCCACCAAGAGCATGTGTGACCGGCTGGTCATGGACCTTCAGCGCATGGGCTACAAGGCAGAGGCCCTGCACGGCGACCTCCCCCAGAGCAAGCGCGAGCGTGTGCTCGAGCGCTTCGACAAGGGCGAAGTCAAGATCCTGGTGGCAACCGATGTCGCGGCGCGTGGTCTCGACATCGACCACATCACCCACGTCGTCAACTACGACCTGCCCGAGCAGGAACCTGAGGTGTACGTTCACCGCATCGGACGCACGGGCCGCGCCGGGCGCAAGGGCAAGGCCATCAGCTTCGTCACGCTGGAGGACAAGCCGGTCCTGAAGCGCATCGAGATGCTCATTGGCCGCGAGATCGATGTGGATGATCCGCCCCGCCCGCCACGCGGCCGACAGGATCGCATCCGCCGCCGGATCGACTGGGACGAACTGGCCGACCGGTACGGCAACATCCAACTCAGCGTGGACGCGGGCGCTTCCGACGGCCTCACTCCGTTCAAGCTCCACCGCCTGGTCCAGGAGGCCACGGGCCTTCCCGACCATGCCATCGCCGGCATCCAGATCGGCCCCAAGGGTAGCACCCTCAAGGTCCCCAAGGACCGGGCCCTTTCGGCGCGCAATGGCCTTCGCGACACCGGCATCGACGGCCGCCGCCTCCAAGTGGAGTTCGTCAGCCGCGAGACCACGGTCCGAACGGCCTAGCCGGCGCCATTCAGCCGCATATCCGTCAGGACGGGCCCCCGGGCCCTGCCCCCGGCAGCGAAGCCGAATACCGCTTTCCACGCGATCGCATGGACCCACACCTCCCCCGCGACGGCCCCCGCGCACCGATCTGAATTCTCAACGGTTAAGTCCACCACGGCGTTGAAAGGGAGGCTGCTCCATGATCGATTACATTGGCCGCGTGAACATGGACTACATGGTGCGGCTCGCCAACGACCCCGCGTGGGCTGCCGACGAGCAACAGGCCATTCTGGATTACAACTTCCAGAACGGCGCCGCCTACCAGGGGAAACCCATCCCCTGCCCGGTCAAGCCGCACTTCATCAGCCCCCAGCAACGGCAATTGATGCAGGGGGCCCTTCGAAACCTCCTCTCGGCACTCAACAAATTTGTTGACCACTGGTTGCAAAACGAAGAACTCCAGAGGCTCTGGGGTGTCAGCGAACCAGAGATGGACCTGTACCGCGCAGACCCAGGCTATGCCGGCGCCATCCAGATCGCTCGGTTGGATGGATTCCTGCGAGACTACGATTTGAAATTCCTGGAATTCAATTGCGACAGCCCTGGCGGGACTGGCTACGCGGATGTCATACACCGCGGGTTCCTGGAAATGTTTGACCGCAACCAGATGGGCGACCGGCACCACATCAGCAACCGGCAGCGCCTCCTGCAGTTGGCACAGACGCTGGAAAACTGCTACCGGGACTGGCGCAACCGTCGCGAACTCGGTGGCCTGGACGGGCGCCCGGAGCGGCCGTTCGTCGTGGTCGTTGACTGGCGCGATGTCCCCACCATGCCTGACATCGAAATCACCCTGGCGCACCTTCGCGACCACGGCCTGGACGCCGTGTTTGCCGACCCGCGTGATTTCGACCTGCGCGACGACGGCCTGTACCTGGGCGACCGGCGCATCGACCTGGTCTACAAGCGCGTGATCGTGACGGAGTTGGTGTCCGACGAGAAGACGCGAGCACTACGGGATGCCTACCTGCGGGGCCAATTGTGCATGGTGAATTCGCCTCGCTCCGTGATCGTGGGAAACAAAAAGATCATGGCTGCTCTCCACCGGCCGGATGTCCTGCGCCTGTTCAATGGCGACGAGCGGCGCGCAATTCGTGATTACGTGCCGTGGACGGCGGTCCTTGTGGACGGCCACGCCTTGTTCCAGGGCTTCCAGGTGAAGCTGCGGGATTTCGTCGTGGACAACAAGGACAAATTGGTTCTCAAGGCGGCCCAAAGCTATGGCGGCCGGGACGTTTTCCTGGGCTTTGAGACGGACTCGTCCCA
>JBFIJP010000356.1:0-4384 GCA_041600695.1 Thermoplasmatota archaeon
GCGTCCCCCTCCAGGCCCTTGAGTTCGTTGCGGAAGATGATGTTCACGGCGCCTTCGGGGCCCATGACGGCGATCTCGGCGCCGGGCCATGCAACGTTGTAATCGGCCCGAACGTGCTTCGAGCACATGACGTCATAGGCGCCGCCGTACGCCTTGCGCGTGATGACCGTCAGCTTCGGCACCGTCGCTTCGGCGTAGGCGTACAGGAGCTTGGCGCCGTGGCGGATGATGCCGCCGAGTTCCTGGCTGACGCCGGGCAGGAAGCCGGGCACATCCACGAAGGTCACGAGCGGGATGTTGAAGGCGTCGCAGAAGCGAACGAAGCGGGCGGCCTTGGTGCTGGCATCGATGTCCAGCACGCCGGCGAGGTTGTTGGGCTGGTTTCCCACGATGCCGACGCTGCGGCCGTTGAGGCGGCCGAAGCCCACCACGATGTTGCGGGCCCACTCCGCGTGGACCTCCATGAAGCGCCCGTCGTCCACGATGCGGCGAATGACCTCAACCATGTCGTACGGCTTGTCGGGGGAGTCAGGCACGAGGGTGACCAGTTCCGCGTCCATGCGGTTGGGATCGTCGGTGGGAGCGACCAGGGGGGCCTCGGTCAGGTTGTTGCTGGGAACGAACGAGAGCAGGTCGCGGATGCCGCGGATGCACGCCTCCTCGTCCTCGTAAGCGAAGTGGGCCACGCCGGATTGGCCGGCGTGGGTGTGGGCTCCGCCGAGTTCGTCAAAAGTCACATCCTCCCCGGTGACGGTCTTGATGACCTCGGGGCCGGTGATGAACATGTGGCTGGTCTGGTCCACCATCATGACGAAGTCGGTGATGGCAGGGCTGTACACCGCGCCGCCGGCACAGGGGCCCATGATGGCCGAAATCTGCGGGATGACGCCCGAGGCCTGGGTGTTGCGGTAGAAGATCTCCGCGTACCCGGCCAGGCTTACAACGCCTTCCTGGATGCGGGCGCCACCGGAGTCGTTGAGGCCCACGACGGGCGCTCCGTTCTGGATGGCCAGGTCCATGACTTTGGTGATCTTTTCGGCGTACACCCAGCCGAGACTGCCGCCGAAGACGGTGAAGTCCTGGGCGAAGGCGTACACGAGGCGGCCGTCGACCATGCCCCAGCCGGTGACCACGCCGTCGCCGGGAATCTGCTTGCGATCCATGCCGAAGTCGGTGCATTCGTGTTCCCGCAGCGCATCGAGTTCAACGAACGAGCCGGCGTCGAAGAGCAGGTCCATGCGCTCGCGGGCGGTGTACTTGCCACCCTTGTGCTGCTTTTCGACCCTGGCGGGGCCGCCACCGGCGAGACTAGCGGCCTTCCGTTGGCGCAGCTCCGAGACACGTTGTTCGACGCTCATGACGGCGCCGCCAGGCTGGGGCGGTACTTGATGGAAGCGACGCCCACCGCGCGCGGCCCGCGGGCCGGGGGCCAGGCGGCACGGAGGCTGCCCCGCGCCGGTTGGGCGGCAGCGGTCCTGGAACGCCCTGGCACAGGACTCTTCAACTCCCACGCGGATGCCCGCGGCCATGTCGCGGTGGTTGGCAGGATGCCTGGCCTTTTCCCTGATTCTGGCACCCCTGGTGATTCCTGGAGCCAGCGCCCAGAGTGCTTCCTGCCAGGAGGCCCCGGACGCTCGCGTGGAGGATGATGCCTGTTCGCAGACACTGGCCGTCAGCGTCTTCGGCGATGCGCGCGGCTCCGACTGTGGTGAGGGATCGGCGCGATGCATCTCGATCAGTGGGCAGGGCAACGCGCACAACGAGGCCGGAGATCATGCGTGTCGGGGCCAATCGTCGTGCGTGGCCGCCAGCGGATCGGGGGACGCCAGCAATTCGGCGGGCGACTTCGGCTGCGGGCAGGAGGCTTGCTGGGCGGTCAGCGGGACCGGCAATGCCAGCAACTCGGCGGGCTTTGCTGGCTGCGAGGGACTCACCTGCATCGCCATCAGCGGCGACGGCGACGCCGGCAACCATGCAGGGGATGGCTCGTGCCAGATTCTGGGCTGCCGCACCTCCTGTGACGGCGTCTCGTGCCTCGCCATCAGCGCAGGCGGTGACGCCTCCAACACCGCTGGCGACGGCGGCTGCACGGGCGATCAAGGCACCGGTCTGGTGACCTTCGGGGGCTCCTGCACGGCCCTCAGCGGCACCGGTGATGCGTCGAATCGTGCCGGCGCGTCCACTTGCTACCTCGCTTGCTCCAATTCCTGCTCAGATGCGTCCTGCAATGCGATTAGCGGGACCGGCAACGCGGCCAACGCGGCGGGGGCAACCACCTGCCAGGGGGCTTGGGCCTGCACGGCCATCAGCGGTGGCGGCGATGCCAGCAATGAGGCGGGGGCGCACGGGTGCCGGTCTGCATGCATGGCCGTCAGCGGCACGGGCGATGCCCATAACCACGGCGGGGGGATTGGGTCCTGCACCGGCCTGGCATGCTTTGCGGCCAGTGGCACCGGCAACGCCAGCAACCGGGTTGACGGCTACGTTTCGTGCGGCGCCGTCGGCGGCGCGTCTTGTTTTGCCGTCAGCGGGACGGGCGATGCCAGCAACCACGGCGGCAGCCGATCCACCTGCGATCCATTCGAAGGGGTGGCCTGTGTGGCCGTGAGTGGCACCGGCAACGCCAGCAACGAGGCACCCTATGCGGGCACCTGCGACGCGTACGAGGGAGTGTCCTGCATTGCGCTCAGCGGGACCGGCAACGCCAGCAACACGGCGGGCCAAGCCAGCGGATTTGCCGCCTGCACCGACGCACATCTCACCTGCGTTGCCGTCAGCGGCGCGGGGGACGCGAGCAACGAGGCCGCGGGCCGGGGATGCGGGGGCTCGCCCGCGGGTGCCACCTGTGTTGCACTTAGCGGGTTGGGCGACGCGAGCAACACGGTCGCGGGCTCCGACTCATGCAGCGAGGCGGCCGGGCTTCCCGGCAGCTATTCGGCCGGACCCACCTGCATCGCCGTGTCGGGCACCGGGAACGCCACCAACCAGGCGGGGGCCGGCGGCTGCGGGGACGACATCTACATCGTGGGGTCGGGCTCCAGTGGTGCGGCGTGCGTGGCGCTCAGCGGCAGCGGTGACGCGACCAACGGGGCCGGCGACGGAGCCTGCACGGGGGCAGCCGGGGCGCAGTGTGTCGCCGTCAGTGCTCTCGGCGATGCCGAGAACCACGCTGGCGACGGCGGATGCACGGCATATCAGGGTGCGTCCTGTGTGGCGTTGTCCCTGCTTGGCGAGGCGCGAAACGAAGCCGGAGCCGCCTCCTGTAGCGGCCTCGGCGTGGCTTGCATCGCTTTTGGCCCCGACGCCGCCTGAAGGACGACCTAGGCCCCCCCGGCCCCCGGACGACGTGCAGGCGTACGCGGCAGAGGTGCCGCATCGCTCCATCGTCAACGCAGCAGGCGCTGGGGGAGAGGCGACGGGGGCGAGCACTCGCCAGCCCCCGGGCGCCTCAACTGAAGATGTCCGAGAACACGTGCTCCACCAGGGGATTGGTGAAGCGGTTCCGCACGTCGCTCAGGTCGTATCCGCCGGCAGCCGCCACCCGCCGGAGTTGGCGCCTGAATTCAGGAATCCGGTCGGCGTAGGCGACCGTCTTGAGGTATTCCGTGTCCGGCAGGCCACGCCATTGGAGCCCCTGCCATTGCTTGGCCCAGTGGGGGCGGATGTTGAGCGGATTGCCGTCCGGGTCGCGGTAGGCGTCCCAGAGATCACTCAGGTCCTGCATGAAGGCAAGCCAGGCGGCGGGTTCCGAGTTGAGGGTGGTGAGGACCTCAATGGAGCAGGTGCCGAAGTGGTTGCCGTACTGGGGTGCCATGGTGATCCCGGAGCCGCCCATGACGCGCATTTCGAGCGTGATCTTCATGGGCGAGTCGTCCCGGTTGTACAGGCAGGCGATGGTGTCCCACCAGGCCTTCTGGCAGATGGTCCAGTCGGGCTTGGTGGGGTCGTCGGCCCGGGGCGGGATGGGAATCTCCAGCTCCATATCCAGCACTCGCATGTTCTGGATGCCGCGCTGGAAGTGCAGGGCCTCGATCATGTAGGCGGTCGTGGTGGTGTCCGACGGCAGGGCGTTCATGGCCGCTGCGGCCAGGATTTCTGCCTGGACGCGGTCGGGCAGCAGCTTCATGACCGTCTGGTTGCCGAGGTGGGCCAGGTAGCTCGCCACCTGGTCGATGAAGGCGTCCACGGGGCCAGGGTATTCGCCGGCGTCCTCCTCCCGTCCGTCGTTGTGCCAGGTATTGACCCAGCATCGGTCCTGGTAGGCGAACCAGAACCACTCCGTGTAGTAGTCGTTCTCGGCGGCTCTCACGAACTCCTGCATGGCAGCATCCATGTCGGCCTGGGTGACTCCACTCATGTCCACCTGGCGGGGGACGGGGAAGCC
>JBFIJP010000357.1:0-4340 GCA_041600695.1 Thermoplasmatota archaeon
CCAACCAACCCCTTTGCCTCCTTTGCCCGTACCCCTCCACCTGGACCGGGACGCGTTCCCGATCCATCCAACAGCCAACCAACCAACCACCCAACCAACCCCTTTGCCTCCTTTGCCCGTACCCCTCCACCTGGACCGGGACGCGTTCCCGATCCATCCAACAGCCAACCAACCAACCACCCAACCAACCACTCTGCCTCCTCAGCCCGTACCCCTCCACCTGGACCGGGACGTGTTCCCGATCCATCCAACCAACAGCCACCCAACCAACCTCTCTGCCTCCTCAGCCCGTACCCCTCCACCTGGACCGGGACGTGTTCCCGATCCATCAAACCAACAGCCAACCAACCACCCTTTTCCCCCTCAACCAATCCAAAGTCCATGCGCTTCACTGTCCTTCTGCTGTCCCTCCTGCTGGTCATGCCCCTGGCCGTCGCCGACGGCTCCGATGAGCCCGAGGGCGAACCCGACCGATCTCCGGGGGCTGGTCCTCCCGACCAGGCCCCGCAGCGCCGCGACCAGGGATCCTCCGGCCCGGGCGACGGCCACGATTCCGACACCAACCGCAGCGGGGATGAGCCGCCCCGCTCCGGCAACGGCAATGGCAACAGTGGCGGCCCGCAGGACGATCGGGGCGATACGAACGCCACCGATGACCGCTCCGGGCCTGGCAATGGCACCGGCCAGGGGAACAGCCATGGCAACGGAAACGGCACCGGCAGCGGCCGCGACACGGACGACCCTGACGACCGCGACGAGGACGCCGACGACGAGGAGGCCGACGAGCAGGACGACGACCGCGACGACCGCCCGGCCAGCAATCGTGGCCGCCGGGTGCACGACGACGAGCGCGGCTTCCGGACCATGCCGGACCAGGCGCAGGCAAAACGACCGGCCGTGTCCTTCCAGACCGATCGGGCGTCCACTTCCGTCGAGCAGGCCGGCGTCAGCACCATGGAAATGCAGGTTGAGAGCGTCCTGGAATACCGCGACGAGGACGGCGACGGCGCCTACGACCTCGCCGAGCCGGTCCTGCAACGGTTCCCCCTGCGCGACATCCTGCCCGTCATCAACGCATCCGCCGACGACGTTCGGGACGTTCGCTACGCCTTCCCGCCAGGCGGCGCCGTGACCCTGCGGTTCCACATGGATGGCGCGGGCGACGAGGGTGCCAAATTCGACGTCATCCTCGACGACTTCCCGTTCGCCGCCACCGACACCCGGGTCGCCGTTGCCGTCCAAGTTGAGGTCCCGGGCGGCCTTCGGTTTGCCCAGGTCGCCGGCCAGCCCGCCCTGGCAGGCGTCGCCGGAGAACGGGTTCCCTACATCTCCTGGGTCCGCAACGTCACCGTCGACGGCGTCGACCAGCCCGTCGTCGCCAGCGCCCACGTCTCCGTTGACCCGCAGCAGGCGACCGGCCTGCTCTTCTGGAGTTACCCGCAGGGAGCCAGCATCGTCCACGACCCGATCCTGGGCGTCACGCTCATCCCCGTGTTCACACTCGCCAATCCGTCCGCCTACGCGGTCGCAGCCCTGGCAGGCATCGCCGCCCTGGCTGTCGGCTTCGAGGCGCGGCGGAGGTTCCGCCCGTGAGCATCATCCTCAACGCTGCCGCAGCCATCCTGACCCTCGGGGCGCTTGTGCTGACGGCCCTCGCCACGCTGGCCTGGTATCGAAGCCGCGCCGGTCGGCTCGGCCTCCTCGCCATTGGGTTCGCCTTGTTTGCCGCGGGGGGCGTATCCACATCGGCAGGACTCTTTTCCGGGGCGTCCATCCAGGGCATGCTCACGGTGCAGACCGCCCTCACCGCCACCGGCGTGTTCGTGGTCTATCTTGCCGCCGTGAAGAAATGAAATGCTGGCTCCCGAACGGCAAGAGCTGCCCCTCCGGCCCGTGGCCCAGCCGCGGCTCCTGCCGACCCTGTTGCACGTTGCAGTTCTGGGCGCCAGCGCCCGCGGGGAGGAGGGCTCCACCCGCCGCCGCGTGTATGCCGCCGTATCAGAAACCCCCGGCCTGCACCAACGGGACCTGGCGCGGCGGCTGGAACTGAGCGCTGCCAGCATCGAGCACCACCTGCGCCACCTGGTTCGTGCAGGCCTGCTCGCGCGCCAGCGGGACGGCGGCTTCGTGCGGTATTACGTGGCGGTGCACGGTGTCGCCGCGTCAGAGGGGGCCGTCGGCGCGGCCGACAAGGTCAGGCTTGCCATCCTCCGCCATGCCCGGCCCCTGGAAGCCGTCGCACGGCTCCTTCAGCATGAGGAAGGCCTGCGCATGGGTGATCTGGCCCAGGAGATGGGCATCAGCCCGGGCACCCTCACGTACCAGGTGGGCAAGCTGGAGAAGGCAGGCATTGTCGTGCGCGAAGCGAGGGGGAATGAACGCTGGGTTCAACTCGCCGACCGGGCCGCGACCGTCGAACTGCTGTTGTCCTACCAGCCCCCCGCCGATCTCGTGGCCGGTTTCGAGGACCTCTGGAGTGACGTGGGCTTCTAGCGGGTCTACTGTTGCTTGACGCGGACGCAATTTCTACGTACCCGCCGCTGATTCATCCCCATGACTCCTTTGAAAACCTGGGGGGCTGCGTCGAGTCGAGGGCGCCAACTGTGGGGGATGCTGCCCCTATTCCTGCTGGCCATCCTGGCCGCCGGCCTAATGGCCTTCGGGGCGGCGGCGCTCTTCCAGGCGGCTGACGACGAGGAAACGAAGGACTCGGAGAAAGTTGTCTGTGTCGACGAACAGATCCGGCCCACTCCTTGTCCGGCCGCCATTGAGTCGCCGGAGCCGGGCAGAATCCAGCAATGGATGGGTACCGCCGCCGGGGGTGCGACCCTCATGGCTGCGGGAGGTCTCCAGATTCTTGGCGTCCTGGTCGCCTACAAGCGGGGCTGGGCGGAACTGGTGGGCAGCAAGCCCGACGCGACCCCCGGCGGGGCCCCTGACTCGTCTGGCCGGGCTGACCCCGGGGTCTCGCTGGTGCAGATCATGATCCGCTGCCTGGCCTGTGGCTACGTGGACTCTGAGGACGCTGATTTCTGTAGCGGCTGCGCCAGGCCCCTCAAGCCAGCTACTGCTGCCGGACAACGGTTTGGTGGCGTGCGGGCCCTGTTCCGACGAGCTTGATCTGGGCGCCGGTCTTCTCGCGCAGGAATTGCAGGAAGAGTCGGGCGGGGCCGGGCAGGCCCTCCCAGGTGCCGTTGCCGAGGTCGCTCCAGCCCTCGAAGCGCTCGTACACGGGCTCGGCGCGGGCGAAGTCGTCCAGATCCGAGGGGACGTGGTCGATGCGCTTGCCGTCCAGCATGTAGTGGCTGCACACGAGCACCTCGTCGAGGCCGTTGAGAACATCCAGCTTGGTGACGGCCAGTTGGTTGATGCCGCACAGGCGCACGGAGTGGTTGACGACGACCAGGTCCAGCCAACCGCAGCGGCGGGGGCGCCCCGTGGTGGTGCCGAACTCGTGGCCGACGCGAGCCAGGTGCTCGCCGACGCCCTCCGTGGTCGACAACTCCGTCGGGAACGGTCCCTCGCCAACACGCGTCGTGTAGGCCTTGACGACGCCGACGACATCGCCGATGTCGCGGGGTGCCAGTCCGGAACCGCCGGACATGGCTGCACTGACGCTGCTGCTGGTCACGTAAGGGTAGGTGCCGTGGTCAAGGTCCAGGAGCACGCCTTGGGCACCCTCCAACAGGATGCCCTCGCCGGCGCGAACCGCAGCCTGCAGCAGGTGGGCGGTGTCCGTGATGTACGGCGCCAGGGTCTCGGTCAGCCGGGTCAGATCAGCCAGGATCTTGTCCGCGTCGAGTTGTTCCTTGGAGCCGTACGCGCGCAGCAGCAGCTGCTTGAGCGCCACGTTGTTGCGGACCTTGCTCTCCAGGCGTTTGGGGTGCAGCAGGTCACCGGCGCGGATGCCGATGCGGCTCGCCTTGTCCGCGTAGCAGGGGCCAATTCCGCGGCCCGTGGTGCCGATCTTGCCGCCCTCCTTGAGGGTCTCCTCGGCGCCGTCCAGCAGCTTGTGGTACGGCAGGATCAGGTGGGCCCGGTCGGAGAGCCACAGCTTGAGCTTGAGGCCCCGCGCCTCCAACTGTTGCACCTCATCGAAGAGGACCTGCGGGTCCACGACGCAGCCGTTGCCGATGATTCCGGTCTTGCCGGAAACCAGGCCGGAAGGAAGCAGGTGCAGTTTGTAGACATCCTCGCCGACCACGATCGTGTGGCCGGCGTTGTTGCCGCCCTGGAACCGCACAACGTGCTGAACGCGCTCGGCGAGGTAGTCGACGACCTTGCCCTTGCCCTCGTCGCCCCACTGGGATCCAACGACTGCGGTGACGGCCATTGGGCGC
>JBFIJP010000358.1:0-4338 GCA_041600695.1 Thermoplasmatota archaeon
CCACCGGTCTAGAGGCTCCGACCGGCGAAAAGCCTTGTCGGCGGCCGTGGCCGGCCCGGACCGGTGCGGTTGGATGTTCCGCCGGGGTGGCCACGGCGGATGGTTAGCACAGGGCTCGCCCCGCCGCGCCGCGCAGGTTGTGGGCTGCCAATCACGCCGCCGGGCGCGCACATCCTTAAGGCTCCAATCCAAGTTTTGGCGTTGTATGCGAGCCGCTGCCTGCGTCGTAGCCGTCGTTGTATTGTCGCTTATGATTCCGACCACCGTGGCGCAGAATGCCACCATTTCTGTGCCGCATGTGGGGCCCCCCAGCCCGGCTACGGTGACGGTGGATCCGGGCGACTCGGTGACGTGGACCAACGGCGGGTATGACAAGTTCGTCGAGGACCGGTTGGGCAACCGGATTTGCCCCCGGTTGACTTCCTCCAATCCGTGTACGCTGGTTTACCCTGAGTCGGGCGTGTACGCCTACAAGATCGTCAACGCCAACTGGCCCACCGACACGAGTCGCCACCACTGGGGCTCCGTCATGGTCACGGGTACACCCAGCCTGTCGCTCTCCGTTGCTGCGCCTGCCAGCGGTGCAGCCATCCAGGGCGTCGTCACCTTTTCGGGCTCGGCGGCGGACTCCAATGGAGTGGCCCGGGTCGAGTACAAGTTCGGCGGCGAGCCCTGGCGCACAGCCACTGGGACGGATTCCTGGAGCTTTGACATTGACACCACCACCCGCGCCCGCGGAGCTTACACCGTGCAGGTTCGCGCCCTGGCCAGCGACGCGGAGGAGGCTCTCGTGTCCCAGACGGTCACCATCGACAACCCTGAATTCCATGATCTGTCGATTACCGAATTCTCCACGCTCAACCGCCTGATCTGGATCGACGCCCCGGAGTGTTCCCACGGTTGCATCCCGGAGCAAGGCGTGTGGACCAAGGAGTTCATCCTTCGTGTAGCCCACGACGGCAACGAGCCGGCGGCGTTCCGGGTGGAATTCCAATATCTGGAACGGGGCGACTGGATCACGTTTGAGACACGGCAGTTCAACCTGCCGCCTTTCACGACCAGGGGCATCGTTGCAACGTGGACCGATTTCACCCATTATGGCGAGTTCGAAGTCCGGGCCGTGCTGGACACGCTCAACCAAGTGGCCGAGACGAACGAAGGCAACAACGAGGCGACGACCACCGCAGCGCGCGGCTCGGCAGCCTTGCCGCCCACCAATCTCCTGAATCCGGTCTAGTCTCAGACCCAGCGCCGGACCCGGGCGCAGTATTGGTCGTAGAGGTCGCCGAATTGCTCACGCAGGAAGGCTTCCTCCCGCAGGATCACCATGCGATGGAGCAGAACGGCGGCGGGGACGGCTGCGGCCAGTGCCCATGTGGAAAGGAGAAGGAGCGCGATGCCTGCGTGGCCGATGACGAAGCCCAGGTAAATCGGATTCCGGCTCAGGGCGTAGGGGCCGACGACCACCAAGGCGGTCGTGGGGGTCCGGACATCGGGGTTGGTGCCGGCGACTGCCTGGGCTCGCACGGCCCACGCCACCAGGGTCAGGCCCAAGAGCAGCAGAACGCCACCCACGGGACGCACATCGGCGGGCAGCGGCGCTGGCGGAAGGCGGGTGTCCAGCGCCCAGCCCAGGGCCAGGGGGAGCACGATGAACAGCGGGGGTGGCACGCGCACGGTCGCTTCGGGCACACTGGGCGAACGAAGCCCGGCTGTAAGGGCTCTTTTCTCGGCGCCGTTCACGTGGCGATCAGGCGGAGCACGGCGCCCTGGTAGTCCACGATGAGCAGTTCGCCGTCTGCGGTGCGGCCGAAGGAGGCGATTTGGCGGCCGGTTTCAAGCAGCCCGGTTACCCTCCATCCCTGCGGGTTCGGTTCGAGGACGCGTACGATTCCGGTGCAGAAGTCCCCGAAGACGAAAGCCCCCGTGAGGGCCGGCAGGGCGCTGCCCGCATAGACGTGGCCGGCGGTGACCGAATCGCAGGGCGCCACCGTGTGGGGCTGGTCCCAGATGGGGAAGAGGACCGGCTCGTCAATGGGTGGCGCGTCGCGCAGGTGGTGCCCCTCCCAGCGGGGCCATCCCAGGTTGATGCCCCCTTCGCCGGCGGCGATGCGGTTGATTTCCTCCCGGTGCTGGAGGCCCACGTCTCCGATCCACAGGTTTCCCTGGGGGTCGAAGCTGAAGCGCCAGGGGTTGCGCAGGCCCCAGGCCCAAATCTCGGCCCGGCCGCCCCCGCCGGCCAGGGGATTGCCGGGGGCGGCGACCGCCTGGCCTGGCTCGGACACATCCAGGCGAACAATGGAGCCCAGCAGGTTGCTACGGTTCTGCGCGTTGCCGTCCGGGTCACCCTGGGGGCCGCCGTCGCCGAGGCCCAGGTACAGGTAGCCGTCGGGCCCGAAGGCAACATGGCCGCCGTTGTGGTAGGGCTTGGGCTGGGGGACGCGCAAAAGTTCCTGGCCGCTCGGCGGGGCCTCGCCAAGGGTCAGGCTGGCCGGATCGATGCGCCACTCGGCCAGCACCACATCGCCAGGGCGGTCGGTGAAGACGGCAAACAGGCGGCCGTTCTCCTGGAAGGATGGGTGGAGGGCCAGCCCCAGGAGCCCCTGCTCGCGGTGTCCCGTCGCCAGCCGGTCACTGATGTCCAGCAGCGGCTTGGCCGCCACGGCGCCCCGCAGGACCACGATCTGTCCACCCTGCTGGGCCACCAGCAACCGACCGCTGCTGTCGGGCACGGCGACGGCTTCCACGGGGCGCTCTAATCCGCCCGCGACGATTTCCAGGCCGATGCCGTCGCGAAGGGTAACCAGGTGGCCGCCGACGGCCGCGGGATACGATGAGGGGCTGGAGCAACCTGCCAGGGGAAGGGCAAGCAGCAGAGCAAGCAGCAGCGCACGGCGTAGGCGAGGCATGGGGCTCCATTAGCGGCGGGGGGTGGGGCCGCCCCAGCCGAAGAGCACGTCACGCCAGCGGATGCGGGGCGCATCGGTCTCCAGGAAGCGGCGGCGAATCAGGTAACTTGCAGCGTCGATGAGCACGACGGCGGCAAAGAGCAGGATAAGTGCGGCCAGGATGCGGTCGTAGTCGAAGAACTGGCGGTAGATGTTGAGCAGATGGCCGATTCCGCCGGCGCCGACAAAGCCGAGTACGGTGCTGGCACGCACGTTGTATTCGAGCATGAAGAGCACCTGGCTGCGCAACGCGTTGGCGGCCTCGGGCAACGCCACGTGCCAGGCCACCTGGAACCGGTTGGCCCGCATGACCCTCACCGCGTCGAGGGCGTCGCGGGGAACCCCCTCCAGTGCTTCATACTGGAGCTTGGCCAGGAAACCCATGGAGTAGAGGCCCATGGCGAGGACACCTGCCAGCGGGCCGAGGCCGATGAGGATCACCATGAGGAGGGCTAGCAGCAGGCTGGGCGGCACCCGGACCGCGGTGGCCAGCAGCCGTGCGGGGACCGTGATGGCGGCGGGAAACAGGGTGCTGGCCGACAGAACCGCCAGCGGCAGGCTGAGCACCAGGCCGAGCAGGGTTGCCAGTACGGCGATCTGCATGGTTTCCACGAGTCCGGCCCAAGCGTCGGGCCAGATGGAGAAGTCGGGTGGCCAGGATTCGGCAGCAAACACCCGGACGGACGTGCTGGCGCGCTGGAAGCGATCCAGGCCCAGGCCCAGACCGCGCCAAGCCCAGGCAGCCATCAGCACGACGGCGACGGGGGCAAGCCATCGGCGGGCCCTGGCCCCTGCCCCCGGTCGGGCGACATCCGCGGTCACAGGTTCCCCTCCGATTGGTCCAGTTCCTCCAGGGTGCCCGCTTTCATGCGAAGAACCCGGTCGGCCAACCGCAGGGCCTGTTCCAGGTGGTGTTCCACCAGGATGGTGGTTGTTTTGTGGTCGCGGCGCAGGGCGCGCACCGCATCGAGAACGGTTTCCACGGTGTCCGGGTCGAGTTCGCCAAGGAATTCGTCGGCCAACAGGAGTCGGGGCCGCTGCACCAGCGCCCGGGCGACGGCGACGCGGCGCTGCTGGCCTCCGGAGAGGTTGAGGACGCGCTGGTGCGCCTTGTCGGCGATTCCCACCGCGTCAAGAGCGGCCAGGCCACGGTCCCGAATCTCGGGGCCAGGGTTGCCGAGGAGGCTGCGCCAGGTGGGGGTCTCATGGAGGGCGCCCTGCTGGACGTTCTCCAGGGCGGTGGCATGGCGAACCAGGCCCAGGCGCTGGGGAACGTATCCCACCGCGCCGCGGGGGGCGTCCAGGGGAGCGCTCCCCAGCACTTCCACTTGTCCGCTGGCAGCAGGCAGCAGCCCGGCGATGACCTTCAGGAGGGTCGACTTGCCGCCTC
>JBFIJP010000359.1:0-4323 GCA_041600695.1 Thermoplasmatota archaeon
CCCTCACTCGCCCCCTGTTTGCCAGCTTCGCATAGCTAGGTAGTGCGGCGGATTCGAGCCCGTCGGTGCTTTGCACCGCCGTGCAGCCGGCCCCGCTTCGCGTGCCCGGCCAATCCGCTGGTCTCTGACCACGCAGGTTCAAGTCCGGCGCCGCTGTCGCGGCGCCATCCAGGCTGAAGCGACCTCGCGTGGCTCGGCCGCTCCAGCTCATCCTGCACTGGCGCACCCCTCACTCGCCCCCTGTTTGCCAGTTTCGCATAGCTCGGTAGTGCGGCGGATTCGAAATCCGCTGGTCTCTGACCACGCAGGTTCAAATCCTGCAACTGGCGTTTCTCCTCCCTGCGGTCGTCGAACCGCCAGTTGCAGGAACCTCGCGCCTTTGGCGCTCGCAGCCGAAGACCCCTCCGGGCTCTTCGGCCGATCCTACACTGGCGCCTCCTGCGATCGTCGAACCACCCGGGGGATTCAGGCTGCCCCATCGGCGAACTGTTTGCTGGGCTTGCCTGCCGGTCGGCCCATCTGGGCACGGTCTTCCCGATTGCCGATCCGGCAACCCTTTTGTCGCAGGCGCCGCGTGGCGGAGCGTGCGAACGCTCCTGCTCGTCACCCTGTTTCTCGTCGCCCCGCTGGCGGGTGCCCAGCCAGACCCGACGGGCCAAGGGGTGACCCTTGCCGTACTGGATACGGGCATCGACAGCGAACACCCCGAGTTCTCAGGTCGCGTGTCCCGGCAGAGCTTCGTTGAGCCCGGCGGCGTGAGCCTGCCTGGCGGCCTCGGCGGCGTGCTGCCCCAGGACTCGGACGGCCAAGGCACTGCCACTGCGTCCGTGGCCGCAGGGCTCACGCTGGGCATGGCCCCCGGCGCAGCCCTCGTTGATCTTCAAGTGAGCTTCGGGGGGCCACTGGGCGACCAATTGGACCGGGAGGACGAGCAGGCGACCATCGCGGCCATGGATTGGCTGCTGCGTAACGCCGACGGGCCCACGGTTGCATTGGTGTCCGTCGCTGCTCGAAGCTTGTCGGAGGTCGGCGCCGCTACCTTGGCCGAGCAAGCCCGGGGGCTGCACGTTCGCGGTGTCGCGGTGGTCGTGCCTGTGGCCCCGTCGTGGTCGGCGCTCCACGCCAGCCCCTACGTCCTCACCGTCGGCGGATTGGTCAAGGGGCAGCCTGCGGGTACACCCGGGCCGGATGGTTTGGCCAAGCCAGACTTGGTGGCTGCCTCGGACGACCTGCGGGTGGCCATTGCCGGGGGGCCTGGCGGCGCAGGCCGCGGCTTTGGAGCCGACTCGGGCAATCACTTGGCAGCAGCGCTGGTCGCAGGCGCGCTGGCCACCCTTTGGGACATCCGGCCTGACCTGCCGTTGGGGGCAGCCCTGGATATCCTGCGGGATACCGCCGTGGACCTGGCCGAGCCTGGCTTTGATCACCAATCGGGTTTCGGCGAGCTGAACACGCCCCTGGCGCAGCAATGGGCAGACGAATGGAGCAACCCCTTGGCCACATCGGGTCGGGGCCAGCAGGCACCTGGGTTGGGCGTCCTGGTGGGCGTGCTGGTGCTGGGTGCCGTGGCTTGGAGGCGCCGTTGATGGACGCCGAAGTCAAGGAGGAATGCGACGGCTGCCAGGCCCACATTTCCTGGATCGACTTGGCCTACACGTGCTCGTACAACTGCACGTGGTGTCCCGAATGCGCCGAGGGCTTCGGGCACGTGTGCCCCAATTGCTCTGGCGAACTGCGGCGCCGAGCCCGGCGGACCCAGCCCCTGACGCGGCGGCCTGTGTCGCCGGGATAGGCAACGCCAAGTGGGGGGAAGAAGGAAGAGCCTGCATACTGCCTAGCGTTGCTCAAGGAACATGAGGTAACCGTCGCCGTCTGGGAAGGGCACGGCGAACACCAGCCACTTCACTGTTGGACTGGGCCGGGTATGACTCACCTGTGCATCTGGGTGGGCCCAGAACAACGCCGACAAGTTGGCGACATCGTCGCCGTACACCTCACAGTCTCCGCCGAACATCCGGGTTCCGTCCGGGGTCGGCTCTGCTGCGTGATAAGCTTCAACCAAATCCGGCGCCTCCTCCTGAAGCGCCTGCCAAGAAATGTTGAGGCTCCAAACCACCTCAACCATGTCCCAATCGCGCAGTGCCGTACAGTCGTCATCGGGTTCGTTGTCGATGACCGTCTCGGGGGCGGAGCACCCAGCGAGCAACAGGGCCAGCGCGACGCTGGCCCCGACGGCCGGGCTCCTACGGGTAGTTAGCCGCATGGGTTGCTGCCCCGGCTTCAAAGCCGGCCACGACTGCGGAATCCAACCAGTAGTGTCGGTGGGAGCACATCTTGTCTTTGCCGCCAGAGCGCATCAGGTTCCAAGACGTAAAATCCACTCCCCATTGGTAACAATTCTCGTATCCGTTTTGATTGATATCCACGTGGCTGTCATCATCATGGTCAACGCCGTGGATATGGCCCAATTCATGCGTGAACGTCTGGCCGGTTCGGTAGTACATGCTGTGGACATAGAAGTCGCTCGTGGCTCGCTTCTGTAGCGTGTGCCCGCAATGGATGCCCCGATGGTTCGTCGCGGATGCCCAACTCGCCCCACCTGAACACCCCGATCGCGATGAAGTTCCCCAGATGCTGGTGCCGTCGGGCTTGACGAGGGTGGTGTCATCCACCATGTAGTGGACTTGGCGGCCTCCGTTGTATGATTCTGCCCGCGACTTGTAGTTGTAGTCGCCGTTAAAATAGGCATCAAGGAAGTTCTGCCAGTCGCCCCAGCCGTTGGCCAATCCATCGCCATGCCGACTGGGTGGCACGCTGAGGACGCGACATTCATAATCCAAACTTGTTTCGTCGTCAAAGATTCGGTCCTTTGCGTGGTTGCACGAATTGGTGGCGTAACTGCTAATCGATTCATGAATCACGTCATGCTTGACTGGCGTGGCGATTGGCGGGGTGGACACCACATCCGTGGAAGGCCCGCTATTGGGTTGGCTTGTGCCATTTCGATTCCATACGATCTCACATGGCGTCTCGTAGTCCATCACGCCATCCGCCTCCAGGTCCCGGCAGATTTCAGCGGCACGCGCAACCACGTCCTGGCTGGCCTCTTGCGTTGCCTGTGGAGACATGGCAGTCGTCGTTTCGTGCGCATGGTGCTCCCAGGACGCATCGACCCAAGAACCGCTGTCTCTGACGACAATGTCGAATGCCGCCTCGAGCCCGCCTCCATGCACGTAGCCATAGGTGCCGTCTGGCATCAAGGTCATTGTACCCTTGAGTCCGTTCTCCAAGTCAAACAGCTTGAACGACTGAGGGACGACTTCGTGGAAAACGTTGTCCTCGTCCCACCACGCGGCTGACACGATGGCCGGATCTGGGTGGGGCAAGACGACCCAGGTGCCTGACGCATCATTCACAATTCGTGGAAGAACGTCCGCGATCCACAGGTCTGCCTTGTCTGCTGGCGCGGCGGCGAAGAACGCGACGGCGTGTCCGCCTTCGTCGGCTCCGGGGTCGGGGCCGACGATGTCGTCTCCCGGGGCCAGGTCATTTGTCGTCAGCCCGACGCTGGTCAGCATGAGGGCCGTTATAGTCAGGATGGCAAGACTGTGTGCCATGTTGCACCATCGTCCTGTGCGCCAAGACGCTTGTGGCTATGTGGGGGCCGTCACTTGATCCAAGTTTCCCCCGGACTGTGTCGAATGTTGGCGCCCCGGGAGCGAGAGGCTAGGGATACGCCTGCCGGGGGACGTTGGCCCAACGGGCTCAGCTGTGCTGGAGGCCGGTCTCGTAGTGGGGCGAATCCTCCTCGGCACATGCTGGCTGCGGGCACTTGGGGCCAGACGTGACGCCGCGGCTGTTACCGATGGTGTCCACAACAGAAACATCGCCTGGAGTAAGGTACACAGTTTCCCACAACCGGGCGCAGTCACCACGGGTGCGCCGGGTGCGTCCACGGCTGTGCCGACACTGGCGCCCATGGTCGCACAACGACTCTCCTTCGAAGCTATCTGGCTACCATGGATCGATCGGGCGTCGAATGAGATTCTCGTGGCCGCATGAGTCCCAAAACCGGCTGGGTCGGCGGGCTTTCTGGCGGAGCCACAACACCTCTTCCCCGGGCAGAAGCGAACCTCTCTGACTGGAGGCCTCTCGTCTCCCGTTGGCCCGCACCATCATTATATAGGGGATGGACTTCGGCGCCTCTTAGCGACCACACCAGACGCTATCGGGCAACGCCTTGAGCGCCCCGGCCTCCGGTGCCCGCCCCTCCTGTTGGGGCTTCATTCGGCATCGACACGGCGTCACGGTTGGTAAGCGACC
>JBFIJP010000360.1:0-4322 GCA_041600695.1 Thermoplasmatota archaeon
CAGGCCACCATCGAGCAGACCGAATGTGTCCTCGAGGGAGCGGACCGATGCCTGATCCGCCTAAGGTACGAGCACGGCCCAGCATAGAGCGCCTTGAGCGGCGCCTGGAGCGCGAGCGTGCCGCACGGCAGGAGGCTGAACGGATCGCCGACGGCGTGATTCGACGCTTGGCTGCGGCTCGTGATGAACTGGAAGGCCGGAGCGCCGAATTGGAAGCCGCCCTCAATGCGGCCACCAAGACGGTCAATGTGAGGCGAAACGTGCTCAACACCGTCGCCCACCTGTTGCAGACGCCGGTGACCGGGCTCCTGATGGACCTCGAAATCGCCCACCGGACCGATCCTGAAGCAGTCGCCGTCCGGCGGGCGAGGCGGAACGCCCGGCGCCTGGCGGACACCATTGCCGACCTTGTGCGCATCGCCCAACTCGACGCAGGCCTGGTCTCTGTCCGGCCACGGGTCACGGATTTTGCGGCGGCGGTTGCCGACGCCATCGACCATGAACCTGAAGCAGGGCCGGAAACCGTCGTGCTGGTCGAAGTCCGGGAGGGGCCCATGGAAACCCTGGCCGATCCTGACCAATTGCAGGATGCCATCCGGCTGGCGCTCGTTGAAGCCATCAAGCTCAGCCACGGCAGGGGGCCCGTACGTCTCCGGCTGGCGACCGTGGGAGGCACCCTCCAGCTTGAGATTGTGCACGTGCCTCACGATTCCGTTGCCCGCGCCCTCAACTCGGACGACCTGGGTTCGGTGGGCGATCTGGCCGGCGTGGACGTTCTTGGCCTGCGGTGGAAACTATGCCAGGGCATTCTGGCGGCCATGTCTGGGGAAGGGCGATATCTGCCCGACCATCCCAACGGCCCCGCCTTTGTATTGTCGATGCCGGCGCTGGCACAGGGCCTCTGAAACAGGATTTGGCCGGGGCTGCCGAACTGGCGCCGCCGCTGGGACAGGTCCTGCCCGTGGGTGGGTCTGGCAGTCGGCGGCCTACGGGTCTTCGCGGTCCGCCTTCACCGGCGGGTCTTCGCTTTCCCCGGGCGGGGCCGGTTCGTCCCATTCCTGCGAACGGGGCTCTTCCACGCCCTCCAATGCTGCACGCTCAATTCCTGGCTGGCCCTCCAGTCTTGCCTGCGCCTCCTCATCGGCCAGGCTGCGGCGGCGCTTGAGCGCAGCCTCAACGATCAGGGGGGTGCCGATCAGGATGCCCAACGAGATGAAGAGCATCGTCTTGAGATCGCCCGGAGCGCGCTCGTAATGGGACGTGGGCTGCCCGCTGAAGTACTTCCCTGTGACGTCGGTGAACCCGAGCTTGACCAACCCCAGCCACGGGACCTCCCCGCGGGCTTTGCCCAAAACCCAACTGGCCTGAACCGGCAGTCGGCTGATGCCGGGTTGGTCCGCCTGGCCGTTGTTGTCGCCACGCGTAATGAAACCCGAGAAATCCGACGGCGCGGGAACGTCGTCGCGGGGTTCGAGGCCAAAACAGCCCGAGCCCTGGAGATTGCGCTCGTAGCAGTCGATGCGCCGCGTGATCTCGGTCTCCAACTGGCCCGCGTAGTTGCGGGGCAACCCGTAAGGCGAGTCGGGACCCAGCAGGGGATCGTTCAGATCCTCAGCGTAGCGAATCCCCAGCGCGGGGACGCTGTAGGTGAAATTATCGTGAACCTGAAGCCACGCCATCGCCCGGTGGATGATGGGTGTCTGCAGGTCGTTGCCGTCCTTGCGGTAGATGATGACATCTCCAGCCATGCCGTAACGGGACTTCCCGCCGTCGGCAAACGTGGTGATGTCGTCGGCAGTATCCACATCCCGGACGAAGACGAGATCGCCAGGATCAATCGTGCCCACGCGGCCGTACCGCTCCGGATCGCACGGGAAGCTCATGGGCACCTTGCAATGCATCATGCTCCCCGACTCGATCACCACCACCGGGGCCTCGCCCGGGAACGATTGGCCGGTACCGCCCCACAGGGCAGCCAATACAACAACGACCACGACTGCCGCCACGCCGACCTCCCGCACCAGAGGATAAGGCCGGTCCTCCCGGGTCATGAAGTGGTGCACCGCCGGGGACTTCTCGCGAAGCCATTCCATCGGTCGGCGCCGATCTTTGCCGGCGGGTGGATTCATCGGGGTGCCGAACCTGGGGTGCCTTAAAACGCCACGGCAACAACCCTTGTGCGCCACTGGGGGGCCGGACCCCAAGTCATATCACGCACACCCCCGTCGGCGCGCCCGTGAAGCAGGCCCACCCGACGGCGGTCCGCGCCGCCGAGGCATCCCTGCCGACGGTTCACGGCGGTTTTCGCATCGTGGCCTACCGGGATGTTCCCACAGGCAAGGAGCACGCGGCCATCGCAAAGGGCGACTTGGCCGGGGCCACCGGCGTTCTGACGCGCATCCACTCCGAATGCCTCACCGGCGATATTTTTGGATCCCTTCGCTGCGATTGCGGCCCCCAGCTCCGCGAGGCGCTTCGCCGGATCGACCAGGCGGGCGCCGGCGTGGTGCTGTACCTGCGCCAGGAGGGCCGTGACATCGGGCTGATCAACAAGATCGCCGCCTACGAATTGCAGGAGCAGGGCCTCGACACGGTCGATGCCAACCTGGAATTGGGTCACCCGGTCGACGCCCGCACCTACGACGCGGCGCGGGACATGCTGCTCGACCTGGGCATCAAGTCCGTGCGGCTCATGACTAACAACCCGGCCAAGGTGGATGCCCTCGAAGCGCTGGGAATCCAAGTGGTGGAGCGCCTGCCGCTGGTGGTCGAACCCACCGACGACAGCGAGGCGTACCTGGCGACCAAGCGGGAACGCATGGGACACTTCCTGGACTAGGCCCAGCGCGCCGGCCCGCTGGCACGGGGCCCGCGGAGTCTGCTCCTGCTTACCACTTGCCCAAGAGCTTCAGGACGCCGGCCACCAGGACCAGCACGCCAACCAGGGTATCGATGACGCTCGCCAGTCCGGCGCCGAGAGGAATCAGCAGCAGGATGCCGAGCACGATGGCGGTGACACCAATGGGAGTGGACCCCGCGAACTTGCCCGCCAGGATCATGACCCCAACCACGATGAGCCCAATGGCTGCGACCTCTACGAGAAACGGAACATCCAGCCACCCCAGGAGCATGAGGGAGCCGACGGCGATGAGGATGATGCCGATGAGTTGGTTGGAATCGGAAGTGGCGCGGGCCATGGCGGCCGCCAGGCAGGTGCGGTTTTTGACGGGGCCGGGTCATGGCGCGGCGGGGATCGGGGTCGTGCATGCGGGGGTTGGCTGGTGCCCCCAGCGCCGCCGAGATGGGGTGCTTGCGCTGCCATGGGCGCGACGCCTCGATCACGCGCTTTGCCCGAGCCGCTTGGCACCGGCGGGCGCGGGCCTCGGGAGCGCCAGGGTCGGTCAGCAGGGCTGTCGTTGCCGGCTCAACGCTGTCGTGATTGAAGCGGCGCCGCGGGGTCCGGGTCACCAAGCCAAGGCGCCGGGGGTTCCGTGCCGCGGTCGCCGGCAGATAGGTTCGGCGGGCCCCACAGGGAAGGTGAAATCCGTGCCTGTTGCCGCGTCCGCAGGAGCCACCAAGGCTGATGCCACCGCCAAGGCGGCGGCCAAGGGCCAGCAACGGGCGGCTTTCACTGGGAGCACTCCTCCAAGGTCATCCACTTGAATTCGCCCACAAACGATATTCCCTTGTAAAACAATGTGGCGAGGGGTGCTTCCGTTAGTCCTTCCTGTGCCAGGATTGTGGGTGTATGGAACGCTCCGTGCGCCAGGGGTGTCGCAGGGCGCAGTCCTTGGGCTTCGAACGCGAGCGTCCAGCTCTGAATTCCGCCCGCATGGGCCCAGAAGAATTGTTCGACTTCGGGCCCTTCGTAGGCAGTCTGCCGCCCGAATGCATAGGTCATGGTCAGGATGGGTTGGGTTCCGTCGGGGGTCGTCATGTGGAGGGATTCGGTGACAGCTTCGCCGACTTCGGTGGCATCGCGTTGGAAGGCGACCTTCATCACCTCTAGCCCCCAGTGTCCCCGAACGTGGTTTGCGAAGTCTGCATTCTCGGCGTACATGCGAAACGGAACCAACTGAAAGGCACGATCTCCCGCGGTACAGTCATTGTAAGGGACCTTGTTGTGGGCCTCCATGAGGAAACGAACCGGGCCGCGCTCCAAACCCGTTCCATTCAAGCGATGGCATTCATAATACAGATGCGTAGTTGCCGACGTGTAATGAAACGCGGGTGGCCCCCAGCCCGCCGGGGGATCGCCAGGCGCTGTGTTCAGGGGCCAAAAGAAAGTACCACCACGCATGACGCAATCATCCAGGCTCATG
>JBFIJP010000361.1:0-4315 GCA_041600695.1 Thermoplasmatota archaeon
CTCACCACACTGGGCCTCGCCCAGATGGTGCTCGCGTGAAAACATGAACACAACAACCCTACGCCGGTTCCTGGCCAGCTTGATTGATCCCTTCGCGGGTCTCCGGCTGCGCTTTGGACCGGACGACCAACTCGATTGATCAGCGGCCCCGGGTCAAGCTTGCGGACCCTTGCGGTCCCCGGCCGCCTGAAATAACCGGCGATCATCTACCTGCTTCCTCGATTCTTCCTCCGCCTTTTCCCTATCTCTGCCGGCGTCCGACGATTTCGTTTTTTCGACCCCCGAAGCGAGCAATCTAGCCGCAATCTGGGGTTCCGGTCGATGCGTACACATTCGAAACGGGTAAGTGAACGGCCACCTAGTCGCTGCCAGAGGTCCATCCATGGCATTCAAGCAGTGGCTCCGCAATCTTTTCGGCCGGTCGTCCCAGGAAACGGATGGCGGGCAGCCCGAGGCGACCGCCCGAGCCGGCGCCACCACGTCCCCAGGACAGGCGGCTGCACCGCCGCCCGCCGCGCCGCCGGTTCCCGCGACGGCTCCCGCGGCAAGCAAGGCAGCGGTGCGCAAGACCGCCGCAGCGCCTTCGGGGCCCCAGTGTGTGGCCATCACGGCCGGCGGCGCGCAGTGCAGCCGACGCGCCCGGGACGGCAGTACGGTTTGTGGCCTTCACAAATCCCTTGAGGGCGGTGCCCCAGCCAAGGCGGCCGCCAAGGCCGCGGCCCCCGCCGGACCCCAGTGCGCAGCCACCACCGCCAGCGGTGCGCAGTGCAGTCGCAGTGCCCGCGAGGGAAGTTCGTACTGTGGCCTCCACAAGGCCCTGGACGCCGGTGCCCCGACCAAGAAGCCGGCAGCCGACGCTGCCGCCAAGGCCGCGGCAAAGGCTGCCCCCAAGGCCGCGGCCCCCGCCGGGCCCCAGTGCGCGGCCACCACCGCCAGCGGTGCGCAGTGCAGCCGCAGTGCTCGCGAGGGAAGTTCGTACTGCGGCCTCCACAAGGCCCTTGACGCCGCCTCGCCCAAGAAGCCGGCAGCCAAGGCCGCTGCCAAGGCCGCTGCCAAGGCTGCTCCCAAGGCGGCGGCCAAGGCGTCCGCCAAGGCAGAGCCCGCGTTGCAACCAGTGTGCGGTGCCCTGACGGCCTCCGGCGAGCCGTGCAAGAACTCGTCCCGAGAGGGTAGCAAGTACTGCGGTGCCCACAAGGGCTACCGGCTGACGCCCAAAGCTGCCGCGAAGGCGGCCAAGAAGGCCCCCAAGAGCGCGCCCAAGGCCAAGCCAGCCAGCACAGGCGCCAGTTCCAAGAAAACCCAGGTCGCGTACAAGGACTACAAACTGTACCGGCAGGGAAACCGCTTCTTCTTCACCAAGAAGGACGCCAAGGACGTCGCGGCGGGCTCCGAACCCGTTTACGATATCCCTGACGGTCGCACGGTCGTGACAACGCCCAATGGGCTTCCCGTCCTCAAGAAGGCCTAGTCGTACTGCTTCACCGGCGCCGGTCGATCGGTCCAATCAATCGGTCCACTCGGCGCGGCGCCGGTTGGCTGCTCTGCGATCGTCGCCCTAGACGTGAGTCGGGTAGCGATGTGGTTTGCGTTGGGCGGCCCCGCCCGCCGGCGTTAGAGCCGGGTTTCGCCGAGCAGGTCATGAATCCATCCGACGAGCCGCTGGTGGGCGTCGTGGCCTGCCGGGGTCAGTCGCACTTCGTCGGCGCCTTCGCCAGCGGCCACGCAGACGAATCCCTGTTTTTCGCAGAAGGCAAGGTAGCGCCGGAAGAGGTCGTAGTTGACGCGGCAGGCGCGCTGCAGGCTGCTCTTTGACCTGGCCGGCGGCGCCGTGCCTGGCTCGTGGTACAATGCATCCAGGAAGCGGGCGAGTACGTACGGGTTGGGTCTAGTCGTCAAGCAAGCCCTCGACGGGTGCGGCGGCCACTTGCCGGCGCCAACGGCCCAGCGCCTGCGAGGCCGCGCCGATCGACTGGCCGGCAAACGCCAGCGCCGAGGCGGCGACGGCAGCCAGCAGCAGAAATTGCATGCTCTGCCAGGACGAGTAGGGTTGCGCCGACAGGTCGAGCCAGGAGTCAGCCTGCACGGCCGCCGTGGCCTGGCCCACGAACCAGGCGAACAGGGCCAGGCTGAGCACTAGCAGCGATCCAACCACGAGGTACGCATCGCGCAAACCCCGCAGCCAGCGTTCTCCATGCTCGGCTAGGGCGACGCCGATGCCCATGGTGCCGTCCGCCGCGACGCTCTGCCCCGCCAGCCGACGCCTCGCTCCGAGCACCCACGCCAGCGGAAGACAGCCCGCGGCCGCCACTTGTAACGCAGCGTGGCGCGCTGCGGCGGCTTCCGGCATCGCCACCACGTGGTCCGTGGGGTTGCGCCGGGCCATGTCCTCCAACAGAGAGTCGCGAGTCATTTGGGCCGCGCCCGACACCGTCCAGACCAGTTCGAGGAGGCTGTTGTCTCCAAAGCGAACCCGGTCGCCGGCTGGCGGCACGCTGATCGTGGCCCGGAATCGCTGCGGCTCGAAGGCGTCGGGGGCCGAAAACAGGCGCGTGCGCCCCGTGGAGGTACCGTCCGCGAAGTCAACAACGTACACGTCCAGGGTTGCCCTGACATCCTCCAGGCGCGACGAGTCGTATGATGCGCCGACGCGAAGCAACGCAGGGATCCGGAATTCGTGGTCGCCGGGGCGGACGCCTAGCGTGCCTCGCAGTTCGTCGCTTTCCAGCGAGGCGGTCGTCCAGCCATCCAGTGCCGCGTTCTCCGCCCCTGCCAGGCTCGCCGACAGCGCTGTGAGCAGGGCACTCAGGGCCACGAGGCCGATGGCGACCGGTCGCATCCATTGCACAACCGTACGAACGCGGCCGGTCATATGACTGGCACCTCCACGAGAGTCGCAGCGGGACGCGGCGGCCCTCCGGCGCCCGGGCCCCTGGCCCGGCCTGAGCCGGGTTCAGGCGATGGTGACCAGCCGGCAGCGCTCAACATCACGCATCCGTTCCAGGGTCTCGGCGAGCGCCGTGATGCGTGCCGCGGGCCCGCCGACGATGAGGACATCCATGCAGACTTCGGCTTCGCAATGGGTGTGCATCATGGAGAGGACCACGTCGTGGAAGGCGTGGCGCGCTTCGCTGATGTTGGCTTCGCGCCCGTGGGGGTAGGTGACGGTGATGCTGCCGTGGACATGGCCGGTGGCCGGGGCGGGTTGGGCCAGCAGGTAACCGCGAAGTGCGGCGCGGAGGTATTCGCTGCGTCCGCGGTAGTCCCCATGCGCGATGGCGGCGTCCATGTCGGCCAGCAGCTCGTCGGGAAGGCTGACACTGACCACGGGCATTGTGAACCAACAACCCCCCAAGTTCATAACTCTGAGCATAGGGTTATGAAGGGCGTGTGGTGGGCGCAGCCGTGGCCGAGCCCCTGCTCCTGACCATGGTCGCCGTCTTCGGCGTCAGCCTGCTGAGCCTTGTCGGTGCCCTCTCGCTGGCAACCAATGTCCTTCGCCGCCACGGCGTCATGCTGGCCCTGGTGGCCCTCGCCGCGGGGACCCTGATGGGGGATTCCATTCTCCACTTGCTACCCGAGGCGGTCGAGCTGCACGGCTCGTTTGGAACAAGCGTTTCCGCCCTGGTCCTGGTGGGCTTCGTGCTGCTCTTTGTCCTCGAGGTGGTCCTCCGCTGGGGCCACAGTCACGCCGAGCACATGGACGATCCCCATCACGGCCACGAGCATGTGGAGCCCTTCGGCTGGCTCAATCTGGTGGGTGACCTCGTTCACAATCTGCTGGATGGCGTCATCATCGCCACGTCATTCATCGTATCGCCTGCCCTGGGCATTGCCACCACCATCGCCGTGGCCATCCATGAAATCCCCCAGGAACTGGGCGACTTCGCGGTGCTGGTGCGCTCCGGCATGCGACCCCGTCGTGCCCTCATGTGGAACCTGGCCAGCGCCCTGACGGCGGTGCTGGGTGCCCTGTTTGTTTTCGTTGCGCCCTGGAGCACGCACTCCATCGAACTCGTAGGGGTTCCCCTGATTGCAGGCGCCTTCCTGTACATCGCGGCAGCGGACCTGATTCCTGAACTCCACCACCACAGTCGCGGCCGCGAGGCACTCCTGATCATGGCCGCTTTCGTGGTCGGCCTGGGCATCATGTGGGGCCTCCTGGGGCTCGAAGGTGTGCTGCCTGGCGGCGGCGGGCACGCCGACCACTGAACCTACGCGGCAGCCGGCCCCTCGGCCAGGTTGTGGAAAGCGGCGTCGGCGGTTACTCCGGGCCGTTGCCGGTGGCGTCGATACAGGCGGAGCACCGCGTCGAACC
>JBFIJP010000362.1:0-4311 GCA_041600695.1 Thermoplasmatota archaeon
AGGCACCGGAGGCGCCACCCGCTCCAAGACAAACTTGACCCTGACGAACTCGTCCGCCGGCACCTCGACCACCGTGTCGGCACCGCGGTGCCCGGGAGCCTCGGCCGTGAGGCGATAGGGCCCGGGCCATAGATCGGGGAACGCAAAAGCCCCGTCGTCGGCGGTCGTATCCGTCTGATCGAGACCCGGGAGCGCGACGATGGCCCCCGTCACGGGACGCAGGGAGTCATCCAGAACAAAGCCTGTCAGATGGCCCCGCTGGCCAGATTTCGGCGTCTGCCGCGTGAGGGGTTCACCACCACTGGTAGCCTCTTGCACGTCGCCGCCAGGATCTACCGATTCCAACACGATCGCACCGGGTTCGTCCGCCTCTTCGCTGCAACCCGCCAGCGCTCCAAACAGGACGAGGGCGGCCGCCAGCATGACCCGCATCAGGGCCCCTCCCCCGCGACGCCATCCCCGCGGCCCCGTGGCACCGGTGATGTCACTCGCCATCACCTTCGAGGAAGCTCCAGCCCTCGGGCGGCGGCGCTCGGTAGAATGCCGTCACGAACACCTCGTAATCCTTGTTGGACTCGGGCAAGGGAAACGACTCAGGCTTGACCGTAATCTCGTAAGCCGTGTGGTTTTCGGGCAGCGCAGACGAGCCGATGACCACCCGCATCGGATTGGGAAGACTGCCCGACTGGTAGGTTCGGCAACAATCCGCGTCAGACACCTGGAAAGTGAAGCTGTTGGATGTCCCAACACCCACATCGGCCCCAGCATAGGGCTCCATGATCGCCTCCAGCACCAACGCCTCCAATTCCAGGCCGACATGAATGTCGTTGCGTGCCCCGGACGACGTAAAGAAATTCGGCAACAAGGAATGATCCGTCAGGCTGGAAAAACCTGCGAACTTGAATGTCTCATGATACGGCTCCGGCGGCGGAATCCGCTTGAGCACCACCTTGACCCGGGTGAATTCGTCCGACTTGATCTTCACCACGGCCTCCAGGGATTGGTGGCCCGTGTAATTGGCGCGCAACAAATAGGGTCCGGGAAGAAGGTCGGCGAAGGCAAACGATCCGTCGCGGTCCGATTCATCCGTGAGGTCGATGCCCGGCAGCGTCACGGCAACCCCCGGGATTGGTCGCAGCGAATCATCCACCACAAAACCGGCCAGATGCCCGCGCTGGCCCTTCTTGGGCGGATCCGGCACCGTCGGCACCTCGCCGCCCTCCGGCGATGCCGCGGATTCAACAATGATTTCGTTGGATTCCGGTGTCGACGAGCCGCTGCACCCCGCCAACGTCACCGTCACAAGAAGCACCGCGATCAATCCGCTGAATCCTTCACGCATAGGTCCATCACCGTCCCGATGACGATAAGCTACGTAGTCCCTTTGTCTAACCGTTTGGCCGTGCCTGGCGGCCGCGCCCAGAGGTTCGTCGCTTCATTGACGGGGCCGCAAAAAAGCGTTCTGACCGGCCCGGGCCCGCTCGCCTACCCGTCGGTTTGCGCGCTCCAGCCCGTGGGCGGGGCCTCCCGGTAGAAGACCGAGACGAAGAGGTCGTAGTCCTGCTGGTAACTGGGCCAGAACGCTGGGCCCGTCACGCGCGCCGTGATGTTCATCCGGTCCGGGGGGAACGCATCCCCCTCGATAACTTGGTAGATCGGGATCTTGGCGTAGCCGTTGATGATCTCGCTGTCTTGAGCGGACCCGATCAATTCCCAATAGTAATCAGACTCGCCCGCCGGGCCGGCGGGGAGGTTTTCGTCGAGGTAAACCTCGTAGACGTACGCCGCCGGTTGCTCATCCACATTGAAGTAGAACGTGCACCTGCACAGGGACTGGTTCAGGAAAGCCTCCGCAAACAGGTCCACGGCAAAGGTTGCAATGCTGGCCGATGCCTCGATGAAGCCCTGCCAATGGTGGAGAGTCTGGTACGGTGTCTGGGCCGCGTCGGCCAGCAGGACCAAGGTTGTTTGGGCCACCTTGTCCACCTCTAGGATCAGCGACGCCTGCACGGCGAGGAAACCTGGCGCCGTGGCGCGCACGGTGGCCAGCCCAGGTTCGAGTTGCCGGAACCAGAACACTCCGCCAGCATCGGTGGTCGTGGTGGTAGCACCACTGGGGGTGACGTTGCCAGCGCCCACCAATTCGACCGTTGCGTTGGCCACGGGGCGCACAGCCGCGTCCACGACAATTCCTTTCAAATCCGCGAAGCCGGCCGTTTCCACCTTGGGCGGCGGGTCGTGGTCATCGCTCGGGTTGTCGCTAGCGCAGCCTGAAAGGCACAGGGCCAACGCGATTGCAACGACCCAGCAACGCACCACAGCCGTCCAGCGCTGTGGGGCGCATTAGCATTGCGTCAGGCAACGTTCGGGCGGGACTAGCCGGCGGCATGGGCGATGGACCAGTCCTCGGGGGGCTCCGACAGGTGGAACATCGTCACGAAGACCTCGAATTCCTGGTCCACGTCGGCGGCCCTGGAGCCCACGCGTATCAAGGCTTGGTCGGCGTGGCCCTCGAAGAACTCCTTCAAGTAGATTTTGTGGAACGGCGTCGTTGAGTAGAGGGCATCACCGCGACCCAATTCGGCGCTGGCCACCTCAAAGAAGAGTTCGTGCCCAGGAATGGCGACGCGGGGTTCCCAAAACGCCTCGACAATGATTCCCTCAACCGAGGGCGCCATCTCAACGATGAATTCGCATTCGCACAGCTCCCAGTTGCCTGCCATGCGGGTGTAGGCATAGGTAGCGTACCAGGTGCTGGCACGAAGGATTCCATTCAGCGCGACGGTCTCCTGGTAGGGTTGGGTGGTGGCGTCGCGGTTCAGGACGATCTTGGGCTTGCTCACCTTTCCGGCGAGCACTTCAACCGCCTGTTGGGCGTTCAGGTGTGATTCCGCGCGCACGGTGAGGAAATACAATCCGGGCTCCAGATCTTCCATGACAAAGCGGCCCGTTTTGTCGCTCTGGGTGGATTTGGTGGCACCGTCAACATCGGTCCTCTCAATGCTGGCCCCAGCGATGGGCCGGATGGCTTCGTCAATGATGACACCGCTGATGGCCCCAAGTCTGCGGTTGTCCACCTTGACTTCCTGGGGCACGAGGAGATCCTCGTCGTCCGTGGACGCATCCCCCTGGCAGCCCGCCAGGAAGGCGAAGCACACAACCGCCGCAACCAATACCCGCACGCCGCCAATTCTGGCATCTGGTTATAAAAAACTTTGGGCACGCTGCATGGTTGGCTCGCATCCAGAATCCGGGCCGATCAGCCGGCACCAGGCACTCGACCGGCGTGACCAACGAGCAACAGATGCCTGCCCACGAGGTGGCCAAAGGCCTTGCTACCCATCTCCACCGCCAGCGTGTGGACGCCCCGCGACCACGGCCCATGGCAACGCCCACTGGATGCCTCAGACATGGGCATGGCTCAGGAGGCCGTGGCGATCGACCAATCTGCCGGTGGGGCTGCCAGGTGGAACAAGGTGATGAAAATCTCGAACTCCTGGTCCAAATCGACGCCTTGGCCGGAGGACACCCGCACCAGCAATTCATTGGAACCACCGAAGAGCGTTCGCGGGTACACCTTGTGGAACGGCGCCGTGGAGTAGAGGCCGTCGCCCTCGGCCGTCTCCCGGTCTTCCACCTCGAAGTACAACTCATGTGCCGGGTCGCCCAAATTGGGTTCCCAAAAGGCCTCAACCACGAACGAGTGCACCGTATCCGGCACCTCGAAGGAGAACTCGCATTCGCAGAATTCCGTGTTCCCCATCATGACCGTCAGCAGGTAGGTGCCGTACCAATCACTGACCCGCAGGATGCCGTTGAAGTCCAATGTCTCGCGGAAGGGCTGGGGCGTCCAGTCCACCTGTAGCAGGATTTTCGGCTTGGCCACCTGACCCGCAGTGACCTCGACGGCCTGCTGGGTATCGAAGAAACCCGGTGCGCTGGCTGCAATAAAATAGACTCCCGGCAGCAGGTCCTCGTGAACGAATCGACCCATTTCATCGGATGTCACCGAGGCACTCTTTCCGTCGGCAGCCCGGATGTCGAGAGACGCACCGGCGACCGGCCGAATGGTCTCGTCCACGACGACGCCACTGATGGCCCCCAGGGACCGGTCCTCCACCTTGACCTCCTGCGGTGCAAGGACATCTTCGGCCTCCGGCGTTTCGTCGGCGCAGCCGGCCATCATCGTGAGCATCAACGCTACTGCCACCCAGACGCGCATGGTGTAACCGGCGCCCGTGCCTAGAAAAGCGTTGGGGCATCAGGCTTGGGCGCCGCCCCGCGCCTGCACGGTGTGCAGCGCCGCAGCCC
>JBFIJP010000363.1:0-4288 GCA_041600695.1 Thermoplasmatota archaeon
CGTCGACCAGACAGGTGCCGTCGCGGCCTGGAAGGTGGCCACTGCGGCCACCAGGCGCTCGGCGCGTGCGGCCATCGCGTCCCGCTCGGCGCCGGTCACCAGGGGTTCCGTCACCGTGGCCCCCGGGAAGCGCTGGGCCAGATCGCGAGCCAGGGGTGCCTGTTCAGCGTAGGCATCCACGACTTCGTGTACAAGTGCTGCGAAAGGCCCCGCCACGGCCAACGGGAGGGCCGCTGCCTGCGCTTCGATGGAAACAAGGCCGGTGACATCGAGGGGGACCCCCACGAGGCCGTACAATCGAATGACGTCGTTGACCAGTTCCGCCCGTGCCGTTGGTGCCGCGGCCCTGTCCAGCGTGTACGTTTCGCCAACCCAGGCGACCCAGTCCGCCGGCGCCCGCCCCAGGACGGCTTGGTCGTAGTACCGGTACAAGGCGGCCTCGGCGGCCCCCAGGCCCTCGGGCAGAGGCATGGGCTCGAAGGCGTCAGCGTACCGCTCGGCCAGTTTGGCCATGGGAAGCACCTCTGGCAGGTCCGTCGCGTCCGCGGCAGTTGGTACGATGGAGGCAAGTGTGGTTCCTGCAAGCAGGAGGCCGATGAGTACAGGGGAGGGACGCAACGTCAATCGAGCACCACTGCCGGCAGGCATGTCAGCCCTTTAATATTGGTCCAGGCGGGAATTCGATGAGCAACCAGGCGCCCAGCAGGCGATGGCGGCAGGCCAGGCAGCTCCTTCTGTCGGATCATGATTGACGAGCCGGCGCCAGTCGTCGCTGCCCCGACCGGCTCGCCTTGCTTCCCCCACGGATCCGACCGTGGATGGCGGCAGGAGCCTGGAAATGCCCGCGCGGACCCCATCGACCCATCGGCCCCATCCTGGCCCCATGGACGCCGAAGCGGACCGGGAACTCAACCCTCGCTTCGCCGCTGCCACGCGGCCATGCCACCGTGCAGCGTCTTGACTCGGATTCCCAGGGGTGCCAAGCGGACTGCGGTGGCCTCTGGCCGGAGGTCGTCATGGTCTGCCCCAACAAGTACCACAACACCGTCGAAGGAGCTCCAGGCCGCGATATCTTCGTCGCTGATCTGCGGCCGCAGGAGCGCATCAGGGATCAGATCCTCCCTCTCCCTCACGCTACGCAAATCCACCACCATGACATCCGCCACGCGGTCCTCCAGATCAGCGGCCAGGTCGGCCGCCGACACCCGGGTCCCCAGAATATTGGCAAACCAGTCGTAGGCGTGCTGGGGTTGGGGGCAGGGGTGCCGGCTGACGCGGCCCATGCACGCTCTTCGCCGTGGCGGGTTTCGCTGTTCACCTGGGGGCATGGCGCGGGCAGACCAAGTCGATGTCGGGCTCGCCAGCGGGCCGGTGGCCGAGCCGCTGCCGCTGGCCTCTGCTTCCGAATCCCTAGATCGCCGTCGGATCCCTGGGTGCGTGGCGGCACACGCCGGAACTGACGGCGGCCTTCTTGACCGCCCGCGCCACCGCCTTGCCCACGCGGGGGTTGAAGACACTGGGAATGATGTATTCGGCCGACAGCTCCTCGGGGGTGACCAGCCCGGCGATCGCCTGGGCGGCGGCCACCTTCATCTCTTCATTGATGTCCGTTGCCCCAGCGTCCAGGGCTCCCCGGAAGATGCCCGGGAAGCAGAGCACATTGTTGAGTTGGTTGGGGTAATCGCTGCGGCCGGTGGCCATCACCGCCACGGCGGTTCCGGCTTCCTCCGGCGTGATCTCGGGGTCGGGGTTGGCCATGGCGAAAACGATGGGCTTGGTGCCCATGGTCTCCACATCGGCGCGCTTGAGCAGGTTAGGGCCCGACAGTCCCACGAACACGTCCGCGCCCTTGAGGGCGTCCCGGAGCGTCCCGGTGACGCCGCGCGGGTTGGTGATCTCGGCATATTCGCGCTTGGCGGAGTTCAGGTCGGTGCGGCCCGTGTGGACAACGCCCTTGGAGTCGCAGCCGACCACATCCTTGACACCCGCGGCGAGCATGATCTTGGTGCAGGCGGTGCCCGAGGCCCCCACGCCGGACACCACGACCCGGATGTCCCCCGCGTTCTTCTTGACCACCTTGAGGGCATTGAGCAGCCCCGCCAGCATGACGACGGCGGTGCCGTGCTGGTCGTCGTGGAAGACCGGGATGTCCAGCTCTTCCTTGAGCCGCCGCTCGACATCGAAGCACGTCGGCGCCGCGATGTCCTCCAGGTTGATGCCGCCGAAAGTCGGTGCGACCTTCTTCACGAAGTCGACGATGCCGTCCACATCGTGCACGTCAATGCACAGGGGGAAGGCGTTGACGCCTCCGAACTCCTTGAACAACTGGGCCTTGCCCTCCATCACAGGCATGGCCGCCTCCGGCCCGAGGTTGCCCAGGCCCAGGATGGCCGAGCCGTCCGACACCACGGCCACCGTGTTGCGGCGGATGGTGAGGTTGTGGCTGGTTTCCTTGTCCTTGGCGATGGCGCGGCAGACCCGGGCCACACCGGGGGTGTACGCGATGGACAAATCATCGCGCGTCTTGAGGGGGAGGCGGCTGTGCACCTCGATCTTGCCCCCTAAGTGGTGCAGGAAGACCCGGTCTGAAACCGAACGGACAAGGACGCCAGGAATCTTGTTGACTGCCTTCTTCAGCCGCTGCTCGTGCTCCTCGTTCTCCGCGTTGACCGTGATGTCGCGAACCAGGATGCGGCCGTTGTCCTCCACCCGAACGGTGTCGATGGCACCGATGGAGCCCCCCGCGTCGCCGATGACGGTGGCGATCTTGCCCAGCATGCCGGGCTTGTTGTCGATATGCAGCCGCATCGTGACGGAGTAGGAGGCGCTCAGGTGGGCCATAGGCGGCGGGCACGCGGGAGGGGTTCTTGAAGAAAGCCAAACCGGGCCGGCTCATGGGCTGCCGATTTGCCAAGCGTACCCGCTACCCGGCCGCTGGGCTGCCCGGCCGCCCGGCGTTTACCCTCGAGGCGCGTCGGCCCTGCCCCCGGACCCACCAGGCTGCGCCGGTGGCTACTCAAAGGGCCCGCAGGCGGTATTCACCGGCCGATCCCGTGAAGTAAATCACGCGAGCCCTGTCGGCGCCAGCGGGAATGATGCCGGAGTCGTTCCCCGTGGCAGTATGGCACGTCAACTGGGTCTGCTGGGCGTACCAGCACACATTGAAGTCCGAACCCGTCGAACCCGTGAGAAGGAACGTCGAACCCTGGCATGCCGGCGGCAGCCCGCCCTCCCATCTGGCGCTGGTGCCCTCCGTCTCGATGCCTCCCAGGCCGATGGTGAGGCTGCCCATGCGGTCGAAGACACAAGGGGGTATGACCTCATGGGCGAGTGACAGCTCGATACTGCTGGCCGGAGCGGGGTCATTGTCTGTCGCAGTCACGCGGACTGTATACGTTCCGGCACTGTTCCAGGTGTGACTTGGGGCCATGGTGCCTCCGGGAGCGATGAAGCCGGTTGCTGGCACGCGTTGCAGGCTGCTGCCGTCGCCCCAGTCAACGGTGAAGTGCAGGCCGCCGGAGTCGTCGCTGGCACGCATCTGGCAGGACACGGGGTCGCCGGCCTCGCTGACGGTGGGATCGCAGGATAGCAGGTCCATGATGGGAACGGCGTTGGGTGCGCGGATTTCAACCTGGATGGTAAGGGTCCCCGAAGTCAAACCGCCCGTGTCCGTGGCCGACGCAGAGACGATGTACGTCCCTACATCCGCGTAAACGTGGCTGGCATCCATGGACACGCCTGGCGTCGCCGTCCCGGCTGGCGGAACCAACTCCGTGGCGCTTCCATCGCCCCAGTCGACGGTGTAGGTGACGCCCTCGGAATCATCGTTGGCCCGCATCGTGCAGGTTACCGGTTCTTGCGGCGCAGCCGGGAGGGGGGAGCAGTTCAGGCTGTGCATCAGCGGCGGGTCGTTGGCCGGATCGATGGTCTGTTGCACGCTGAGAACCGCCGACGAAAGGGGATTCGGGTCGCTGTCGGTGGCCGTCACTGCAATCGTGTACGTGCCTGGTGATGCGAACGTGTGGCCCGCGACGATGGTGGATCCGGGTGCTGCGTAGCCGCTGGTGGGGCTTTGGGTCGTTGGCGTCCCATCGCCCCAGTCCACGGAGTACTGCACGCCGGTGGAGTCGTCGGTGGCATGGAAGGAACACTGCACCTGGTCGCCAACCTCGGCGTCGGCGGGCGCGCACGACAGGGCCTCCATGGCGGGCGCTTGGTTGGGCGCGATCACTTCGTGCACCAGGTTTCGCGCCGATGAAGTGGCGGGTGCGGCGGCGTTGTCGGTGGC
>JBFIJP010000364.1:0-4285 GCA_041600695.1 Thermoplasmatota archaeon
CAGCAGATCGCCGGTCCACGGGCTGCTGGACACCTGGATCGGCGCCGCGTCGTTGACGGGCCGGGTGCCCTCTCCCTTGAGGTAGTAGTCGAACCACTCGATCAGCAGGTCGAACAGGTAGTCCACTTCGGGCCCCTCCTGTACCGCGCGCGGGTGGCCTGCGTAGCCGAAGTGCATGCGCTTCTCGGTCGTCGGGATCTGCTCGAAGAAGCCGAGCACCTGGTCCACCGGGAACAGGTCGTCGTTAAGGCCCTGGATGATCAGGATCGGGATGTTGATGTTGGCCACCTTGTGGATGGCGCTGCGCTCCCGGAAGAGCTCCTCCATGTCTGGCAGTTCCACGCCCGCCATTTGCTGGATGAAGGCCGAGTGGACGCGCGGGTCGTAGGTGTTGCACGCGCAGCGCCGGCCGATGCTCTGGCCAAACAGGTCGGCATCGACGGGGTCGTCGCCGGACTGCGCGAGCCCGTGGCCCGAGACGTAGAACCCGGCCGTGTAGCTGAACTTCATCACGTCGTTGGGGCGCAGGGCTTGGCGCAGGTCGGTCCAGCCGACGATGGGTGCCACGGCCGCAACACCGGCGTCCGGCTCGGTGGCAATCAGCAGCGAGTGGGCGCCGCCGTAGCTCGCCCCCGCCACCCCGACCTTGTCGGCATGCACCGGGCCGTTGACCTTGAGCCACGCCACCAGTTCCTTCAGGTCCCGAATCGAGTTGGGTCCTACGACGTCCATCTCGCCGCCGCTCTGCCCGAAGCCCCGCGTCGTGTACGCGAAGCCGACGTAACCGTTGTCGGCGGCCATCTGCGCCGTGTCATCGTCCTTGCTGCCGCCGTAGCCATGGATCGCCACGATCGCGGCCAACTGGTCCCCCGGCTGGGTGCCGTCGGGCACGATCATGACCGCGTCGATCTCAACGCCGTCGCTCATCATGACAAAGAAGTCGTTGCGGCCCACCTGCCAGGAGAACGCATCGGCCGCATCCACCTGAGCGGGAGCGAGCATCGCCAGCGGCGAAGCCAGGATTAGAAGGGCCAGGGAAACAGACCAACGCACGGAAACCAACCGCGCTGGGATTGGGGTAGGGGGCGTAAGGGTTTGGGGAGTGGATGGCCCGACCCCCGGCGTGGCGGAGGAGACCTGACGGAAGTTGAAACGACCACCTTGCACCGCGTAATCGTTCGGGGAGGGCTTATTATTCATACGCAACATATTGTGGCGAAGCACACGGTTCACCCACCCGTTTGGGCTGGTAGTCCGGCACGGCCGACGAGCCGCCCGCAGGTTGGTCCCCGTGCAGACAGGAGCGCAAGCATGCACGACCTCGCGCGGAAAACGCCAGGGCGCCCTCAGACGGCCAGCGATCCCGGCCCAAACCGGACACGACATCCCACCCTGGACACGCACAATGCGCACCCCCCGATCATCAGGCGAGATCGAAGCGGGCAGCGACGCCAAGCGGAAGGCCGGCCGACGACTCAGCCGATTGCCCCCCAATTGCGCCCAAGCTACGATATCCGCCATCTGCCCGTGCGGCCCACTCCCGGCGGCACGCTGACGCCCCGGGCCAGAGGCAACTCCCCGGACGCCCGCGAACGAGAGGCGGACAAGATGGCCGACACCGTGCTGCGCATGCCTGACGCGTCGTGGCGCAGCCCGTGCGCGTGCGGTGCAACGTGTTCAAGATGTCGCGAGGGCAGTGGGCGCGCGCGCGCCGCACAATCCGAGGGAGGAATCCGCAGCGCGTCCGGGGCGGGCAAAGGCGCACCGACGGGACAGACACCCTTGCGTCCATCCGACGCCGCCCCTGCGGGGGCACAGCCTGCGCTGGCCCGCGTCCCCGCCAGCCACATGAGCCGGGCAGCCAACGGCAATCGAACCATGGCCCATCATGCGAGGGACCACAGCGATCTCGGCCCCCGTCAGCATAGCGTGGCCACGCCGCCGGCGCCGCACGCAGGGTTGCCCAGCATAATCAGGCAAGTTCTCAACGGCCCTGGCGCACCCCTGGACCCAGCTGCGAGGTCTTTCATGGAGCCGCGCTTTGGCGCAGATTTGGGTGGCGTGCGTATCCACACCGGGGCACTGGCGGCACGCTCTGCGCGCGCCGTGGGTGCCCAAGCGTATGCCGTCGGCCAGCACATTGCGTTCGACGAAGGACTCTACCAGACGGATACCGCAGCAGGCCTGCATTTGTTGGCTCATGAATTGGCTCATGTCATCCAACAGCAGCCCGGCCGGGTGGAGGGAAACGGGGCCACTACAGGGGCACGAGCCCCAGCTTTGCAGCGTGCCCCGCAGCCAGCCGTGGCCGCCGCGGTCGCGGTTTTGGCACTTGCGGTGGCCTGCGGCTTACCATTCCACCAATACGCAATGGCAAATTATGGACATAAAACGGACAAATGGCGTCACTGTTGGGTCTCGTGCCAGATGAGCAGGACGTGCGGCACCGCTTTGACCCAAGTCGCGGGACTCGGCAAGGAACTCCGGGATCGCGCCGTGGCTGCCTACTGTAGCATTCACACCACCGCTGGCATTTGCCAGGGAGGCCAAGGCGATTTCTGGGACAGCATCCAGGATCTGGTTGCCAATCAGGAATGCATTGTCTGGGAATCTCACCTGATAGGCCCACTTCCCAGGCTCTGGCGCCAAGGTTGTGCGGATTGCTGCGATGCTTCCGGCCTTTGATTGATCCCCAATCCTGGGGCGCCGTCTGGCTAGAACCGCAAATAATTAGTGAACGTGACAATTCAAACCGGCTAGGCCGACAACGGTTCGGACGGTCGACAGAATTTGCACTCGTTGCTAGGGCTTGAATCATGACCTCGGAACCCGACGCGCTGAAGCGCGGCAAACAATTCCACGCCGTCGTGCAAAGACAGTGGGCCGCGACGGCAGAAGGAAAGGTCGCGATTGAGGTGACGATTCCCCTGATCCCGGCGGACACTCGGCTGCAGCGGGCAAAACGAGGTCGAATGGACGTGTTCGTGGATGAGGTTGGAGAATTCGTGGTTGTCGTTGAAATTAAGGCGACGGACTGGGACCGTATCTCGCCGCAGAACAGGCAACGGAATCTGGCATCACATCGAAGGCAAGTTTGGCGATATATTGGGAAACACCTCGATGGCGACGGCAGGTCCGTTTGTGCGGGAATCATCTATCCGTCAGCACCAAAGGACGCCGGCCTCCAGCGGCGGATCGAGGAGTATCTGGGCGACTACGGCTTGCAGGTCGTCTGGCATGATGGCTGACGACCTGAGGCGGCCGTAGTCATCGGCAAACCGGGCTGGCCCCGGCCGACCATTTGATCCCTGTCCGACACCCCTATTAAACGATAAGATAACTCAGCGCCTATGGACTCCGTCGAGCGAGCGCTGAGCCGCGTCGAAGGAACCACCCTGGCCGCGGGTTGGATCGGGTGGGCCATGGCGGCATGGGCGAGTCTGGCGTGGCTGGGTACCACCGCTGTGCGTGGCGTGGAATTGGAGGAGGCAACGGGGCTGCGGAATGCCTTGCTCAGCACCCTCCTGGCGAGCCTGCTCTTGGCCATGGTCGTGGCGCCCCTCCACCGTGCAGCGGCCCGCGCCCGCCACGCTTGGCGAGCCGGCGAAACCGACGGGAGCCGCCTGGCCCGTGGCCTGGCCGGCTGGGGCATCCCGCTTAGCCTTCTGGGCGCGACGGCGGCCGTGGTTTGGGGTCTCGTGCTCGCCTGGCGGCCGTATGATTTGACGCGGAATTTCTACGATATTGACTATTTCGTGGAGGGTGCCTTCACGGTGCCCGGCGCCGTCGCATCGCTGGTTTCCGCCGGGCTGCTTCTGGCTCTCCTCCCATCCCTCGCGCGGGTGGCCAGCGCCGGAACACCGCCGGGCGCCGCGGGCCCCACCCAAACGCTGGCTGGCCAGGCCCCGGCCGCGGCTGGACCCCTGGCGACCGCCTGCCGGGCAACACTCGTGGCGATCCAGATCGCACTCCCTGTGCTGGTCGTGGTGCCCATCGGCGCGTACGCCACCCAAGCGGCAGCCGACGACCACGGCCTGGGTGGCGCGCTGCTGAGCATCTGGACCGTCGCCGGTCTGGGCGTCTTTCTGGTCTACAGCGCCGTCGTGACGCTCCTGCTCAAGTCAGCCACCCGAATCGGCGGCCCCCCCGCACCGGAGGCCCGGGGCCACGCGACCGCCTTCCTGTGGACCCCCGCGTTGGCGGGCGCCGCCGCGGTTTCCCTGTACATGCTGGGCTCGTCAGGCGGTGCCATGGCCACGGATCTGGTGAACGGACGCGGGGCACC
>JBFIJP010000365.1:0-4265 GCA_041600695.1 Thermoplasmatota archaeon
GCCATTCCGAGGGCAAGCGCCGTGTCGGTGCCGTTGCGGATGATGAGGGCCTCGTCGGCCTTGTTGGAGGTGGCCTGGTATTCGCACGCGATGACGACGACTTTGGTTCCCTTGAGGCGCGCTTCGGTGAGGAAGTGGGCGTCGGGCATCTTGGTTGTGATCCAATTCATGCCCCAGATCGTGACGAGGTTGGACTGTTCAACGTTGACAAGATCCCAGTCGTTGGTTTGCTGGCCGGTCACGAGGGGGTGACCGGGGGGCAGGTCGGTGTGCCAGGAGTAGGAGTCCCAGCCACGCCCACCCAGGGCTTCCTGAGGACTCACTCCCCGGAGCTTGGCGTCAAGCAGGGCCATTCCGTTGGCGAGCCGGTACAGAGCGATGAATCGGTTGGCGCCCAGGAAGGCCATTCCGCCGCGGAACTTCAGGACCTGTGTTCCGGCGTGGTGCATGGCTTCCACCATGGCTTCGTCGTAGCCCTGGCGCAGCAGTTTCTCGGAGCCCTCGGCACCGCTGTACGTGGTGGCGATATTGATGAGCGCCTTGGCGCTCAGTTCATAGGCTTCTGCCCACGACGCCTTGACGTAGGAGTCCCGGCCTCGCTGCATGTATTCTGCCGGTGGTTTCCCGTCCTCGTCGCGGGGGAAGCCCGCCTCGACCCATCGTTTGAATCCGAGCCGGACCATGGGGGCCTTGATGCGCCGGTTGCCGTGCACGCGCCGCATCATGCCGATTCCCTTGTTGCAGATGCGTGGGTCCCACCGCTGGGTCATCCGGTTGCCTTGCAGGTCGGTGGCTTTGCCGAAGCCAAAGCTGGGGCCAATTCGCGTGATGTATCCATTTTTGACGTAGGCGCGCAGCAGGCAGTTGTGGGTGTCGTTGGGTGCGCACAGGAAGACGAAGCTTTCGTCCGGCGTGGCCAGATCGCGGTAGATGGACTCCCACTCCCGGGTGGGGTAGTGCTTGATGGGGTTCTCCACGCGTAGGGCGCCGAGGCCAACCGCGGCGGGCCCCGCGCGGCCGTTGAGAAGATCGAAGACTTCGGCGGCCCCGTACGTGACCGCTGCGGCACCTGCGGTCACCAAGCTGGCGCGCTTGATGAATTGTCGACGCGTGATGCTGGGGTCCGGCGTCGGTGCGGCCGCCGCAGGCGCCTGTGCTTCCTCGCTCGTTGCCGAGGGGGCCTGGTTGGCCTCGCCCGACTCGTTTGCGTCCTCCGGCGGCAGGCCATACTGCGGCGTCATCGCAGCGTTGATTCCCGCATCCGGCTAAAGGCGCCGTGCCGCACGTATCTGGCTTGGCCGCCCTGCCGAGCTTTTCAATCGCGCCGGGCCAGCGGACCACCGGACCCATATGGCCGCTAGGTCATGATCCCGTGGGATATGCAAACTGTCATGCAGGGGACACAGGAGCCCGAGCTTCGGCGCCCATCGGGGGCCATCCCGGAAAACGGGGCCACGGCGACGTTGATGCCTGGCCGTCACGCAAAGGGGATCGTTCACATTCGCGCCTTTGGCCCCTTGCGTGGAAGACTGCCGACCCAAGTGGTCGTGGCCGACGGCAGCCTGGAATCCCTGAAGAAACGGCTGCGCGCCCCTGACCCTGAACTGGCACGCTGGCTGGATGCATCGGTCTTCATCGTTGACGGTGCCATCCTTGACGACGTGCGGTTGCGTGCCGGGACAACCGTCGACATCCTTCCCCCGGTGAGCGGCGGGTGAAACCGTGCTTCCGGTGACCGACCCCCACGGGCGCCCCCTGCGGGACCTGCGCATCAGCGTCACCCGCGACTGCCAGATGGCGTGTTATTTCTGCCACCACGAGGGGGTGATGCCGGGCCCGGCCGAGATGAGTCCTGGCGAAATCGGCCGGCTTGTCCGCATCGGCGCCCGCCTCGGCGTACGGTCCGTCAAAATCACCGGCGGGGAGCCGCTGCTGCGCCGGGACTTTCCGGCTGTTGTCCGGGCAGTCGGGGCCCATGTGGATGAAGTCAGTCTCGTCACCAACGGGCACCTTCTGGGACGCCGCGCCAGAGACCTGTTGGGCGCCGGGCTGCACCGGGCCAACGTCAGCATCCACACCCTGGACCCGGCACGATATCAGGAGATCACGCGCACACCCGGCCCGCCCCTGCAATCCTTGCTTGCGGCGCGCGCCGCAGGGCTCGACGTGAAGGCCAACATGGTGGTCACCCGACGGACACTTGACCAGGTCTTGCCCGTCGTCGAGTGGGGTCAAAGAACAGGCATTCCCATCCAGCTCATCGAATTGCACGGCCCGCCGCAACAGTGGCCCCTGCTGGAGGGGGATCATGTCTCACTGGAGCCGGTGGAGGCCTGGCTGGTGGGGCAGGCGAGCCACGTCAGCCGCCACCGAATGCACGGCCGCCCCCGTTATCATTTGGCGGGAACCACGGTTGATGTCACGCGCCCCATGGGCAACTGGCAGTTCTGCGCTTCCTGCTCGCGGCTTCGCATCACCACCGACGGCCGCTTGCAAACCTGCCTCCTGCAACCCCGCTTCGTGGAGGTCCTAAGCGCTCTTCGTGGGGGTTGCGACGATGCCGCGGTGGAGGCCCTCGTCCGTCAGGCTATGCGCATGCGAGAGCCAACGTGGGTTCGCCCCGTTCCTGTAGTGGAGGCGGTGCCCCGATGCTAATTACCGATGAACCGATCGAACTGACCCGAATCCCGGCCGGCTGGGATGCCATCTTTGTCGGCACGGTTCGCGGCGCCTCCAACGGCGAAGAAGTCACCGATCTTTGCCTCGACCACCACCCGATCCTCACGGAGTCCAGCGCTGCCTGGATTCAGGCCGAAGCCGTACGGCGCTTTGGGCTGACCCGCGCGTTCTTCCTTCACCGAGTCGGCTCCATGGCGGTCGGGGAAACGATTGTCGTCTTGGCAGCCTGGGCTGCGTCCAGGACCACTGCCGACGAGGCGTGCAGGTGGATGCTGGAGACCACCAAGCGCAGCCTGCCTGTCTGGAAAGCGGAGGCGACGCTGCGTGGTCCGCGCTGGGTCCAGGGCAAACCCATTCAACTGGAGGGCTGGCATCATGCGTGACGTCACACACAAGCAGGACATCCGAAGGACCGCCGTTGCGGAAGGCTTCCTGACGGTTCAGTTGGCGTCCCTGGACGCGCTGGAAACCGGTACCGACAAGGGAGACCTGCGCACCCTGGCTCGGCTGGTGGGGCTGGCATGGGCGAAGTACCTGCCACTCTTGCTGCCCGACGCGCACCCAGTCCGACTAACCCATGGGGATGTCACACTGGACGCCGTCTCCGAAGACGGCGCCGAGGGTCGGCTGCGGGTGCGCGCCGAGGTCACGTGCATCGATCGCACGGGCGTTGAACTAGAAGCGCTCAGCATGTGCCTGGGCGGACTCATGGCCGCCTGGGATGCCCTCAAGCCGTTCGAGAAGGATGCACACGGACAGTACCCGACGACGCGGATTTCGGACGTGCGGGTGGTGGCCAAAGACAAGGCTTCATCCGGACACGAGGACCCCCGCTCCGGCCGCGTGGCGTTGATCGTTGCTACCGATACGCGACTCGCCGCCGGAGACCAGACCGGCCCGGCGCTGCAATCCAGGGTCGAGGCGGCGGGCCATCACGTGGTCGGTCTTGCCCGGGTGCCAGATGACGTGGCTGCCATCCAGGACGCGGTGCGGGCGGCGGCGGGCGACGCGGACGTGATCCTGGTGGCAGGCGGTACGGGTGCCGGCCCACGCGATGTTACTCCGGAAGCCCTGATCGCCTTAGGGGGCATCGAACTGCCTGGCGTGGCCGAGCGGCTGCGGGCATGGAGCGCGACGCACGCAGGAGACAATGCCATCCTGACACGAGCCACATGCCGGCTGCTGGATGTGGACGGACGCCGGGTGGCCGTGGCAGCACTGCCGGGTCACCCCAGGGCCGCCGACGCGGCTACACCCCTCTTGGGCCCCATCCTCCACGCGGTACACGTGGGGCGGGGGTCACCGTGAAGCTCTCCTTCCCCGAGGCGCAGGCGGTGCTGGCGGCAGCGCTTCCGCCTCCCAGCGCAGAGACACGCTCCCCGCTCGCCGGGCTTGGCATGCGTCTGGCCGAGGACATCGTTCTCGCCGCTGCGTCGCCCGCCATGCCGGTCTCGGCCATGGATGGGGTTGCCCTGCGAGCGAGCAGCCAACCCCAGCAATTGGCTTGCATTGGGGAGAGTTCACCTGAGCGGCCCTGGGCGACACCGTTGGAGCCGGGCACCTGTGTGCAAATCCTTACGGGAGCC
>JBFIJP010000366.1:0-4254 GCA_041600695.1 Thermoplasmatota archaeon
CCACGGCCGCGCAGGTTGCAACCCTGAAGCGGGTGCTGGTGGATACGGCCGAGCCGGTGTCCGGCGCCCGCACACCCCACGACGACGCCGCGGGGTACGGCCTGGTGCAGGCGGCGCGTGCACTGCGCGCATACGGTGGATAACCGGGGTTGGCTCACACACCCATAGCGCCAAGAATGGCGTTGGGGTGGCGCGGGCATGAGTGACATCTATGACGTTCTGATCATCGGGAGCGGGCCGGCGGGCTGCACCGCAGCCCTGTACACCAGCCGCGCTTTCCTGAAGACAAAGGTGATCGCCGGCTTCGAAGCGGGCGGCCAACTGATGCTCACCAGCGACGTCGAGAACTTCCCCGGTTACCCGGAGGGCATCACCGGACCTGAGATGATGGCGGACCTGCGCAAGCAGGCGGAGCGCTTTGGTGCCGACTTCGTTGACGAGGACGCCACCGAGGTGGACTTCACCGAGGAGCCCTTCACGGTTACGACGCCGTCGGCAACGTACCGGGGCCGGAGCGTCATCGTTGCCACCGGCAGCAGTGCCATGTGGCTCGGACTTGACTCGGAGAAGCGCCTGCAGGGCCGCGGTGTCAGCGCCTGCGCCACCTGCGACGGGTTCTTCTTCAAGGACAAGCACGTGGTGGTGGTCGGCGGCGGCGACACCGCCATGGAGGAGGCCACGTTCCTCACCAAGTTTGCCTCGAAGGTCACCATCATCCACCGCCGCGACGAGTTCAGGGCGAGCAAGATCATGGCGAGCCGGGCCCTCAAGCATCCCAAGATTGAGGTCATCTGGGACACCGTGATCGACGAAGTCCTGGGCGAGGACAACGTGACGGGCGTGCGCATCCGAAACGTCAAGACCGACGCCGCCAGCAATCTGGCATGCGAGGGCTTCTTCGTGGCCATTGGCCATCGGCCCAACACGGACCTGTTCAAGGGGCAGCTCCACATGGACGAGAGCGGCTACCTGGTCCCCGAGGGAATCCACCAGACTCGAACGACCATCGACGGCGTGTTCGTGGCAGGGGATGTCTTCGACCACCGCTACCGCCAGGCGATCACCGCCGCCGGCAGTGGCTGCAAGGCCGCCATCGATGTGGAGAAGTGGCTGGAGGAACACAGCCCGGTTCTGGAAACCGTCAAGGCGTAGCTAGGCTCTTGCCGGGCCGCGGGGCCCCGGGCGACCAACCCGGCCGTGCGACCAGCCTCGCTGCACGCGCGATGCCAACTTGGGTTACTCGTTGCCGGTGGCCGCTGGCGGGTCGCTGGCGCCCCGATCAGGCTTCCTCGAGTTGACTCAGCACCCGTTGAGCGTGCTCAAGGAGTCGCTTGGCATCCTCATCCTCAGCGTTGAGCATGAGCGTCGTGACGAAGCCATCAATGGCGCGGTGCAGGAGCATCTCTGCGGGTGGCAGCGAGTGGATGTGGTTTGAGGACGAGCCAGGACCCAGGGGGATAGCGCCAGCACGCACGCCAGCCAAGGCCAGGTAGGCGAGTGCCCGCTGGAAATGGGCCTCTGCGAGGGTTGGCTGGCTGCGGGCGGCCTCGTCCGCCCACGATGCGGCCTGCATGTAATCGCCGGCGGCAAATGCCAGGGCGCTGCAGCGGGCGAGCGCCGGCGCGCTGGGGCGGGTTTGCTCCAGCAGCTCGTGGCTCTCTGCCAGGGCCTTGAAGGCCACGACGTAGTCCAGATCCTCGCGGTTGGGCAGCCAAACCGTTACGGTCTGGAGTTCCTGTTGGGGGCGTCTGGAAGGTCGGTCTGGCAGACGGGAGCTGCGGTTCATGTGTCCCTCCTCTAACCCCTGACTGTCAACGTTCGCCGGTTTAGTCCTTCTGGTACACTCGTCCAAGTATCGATTCAAGACGCCTGGCGGCGCAACGACCGGCGCTGGCGCCAACGCTTTCCTTTATCGGGGGGGTGTTCGTGCCCGCGGCCGTGAGTGGAAACCGGGTCTTCATCGGCGTGGCGTGGCCCTACGCGAACGGGCCGCTGCACCTGGGGCATGTGGCTGGAAGTCTCCTGCCGCCGGACATCTTCCGGCGCTACTGTCGAATGGCCGGCTCGCACGTGCTGATGGTGTCTGGAAGCGACTGCCACGGAACCCCGATCCTGCTGAAGGCCGAGGCGGAGAATCGCACGCCAACGGAGGTGGTGGATGCGTTCCACGAGGATCACGTGCGGGCCCTGGACCGCCTGGGGATCGGATTTGACCTCTTCACCCGGACCACCACCGACAACCATCGCGAGTGGGTGCAGAAGATCTTCATGGACTGCCTCGACGAGGGTTTCATCGAGAAGCGGACGATGCAGGCACCCTTCGATACCGCCGCGGGCCGCTTCCTGCCCGACCGCTACGTGGAGGGCACCTGCCCGCACTGCAAGACCGAGGGCGCCCGTGGGGACCAGTGCGATGCGTGCGGAAAGACCCTGGACCCCCAGGATTTGCTTGACGCCCGGTCCAAACTGAACCCGGAGCACCCCATCGAATTCCGGGACACCGACCATTATTTCTTCTTGCTGGGCAAATTGCAGGGCGAGTTGGAGCGATACGTGGCGGAAAACAAGGACCACTGGCGGCCCAACACCATCAATTTCACACAGAACTGGCTCCGCGAGGGGCTACAGGACCGGGCCATCACGCGGGACCTGACCTGGGGAGTGCCGATCCCTCTGGAGGGCTACGAGGACAAGCGCATCTACGTGTGGTTTGAAGCGGTCTGCGGGTACCTGTCCGCCGCCGTCGAGTGGGCCCAACGTTCCGCCTCCGGCCACTGGGATGGCACCGTCGAAGGGAGCCACGTCTCCAGCGCCCCCGCGGCCGCCACCGCCGACGCCTGGCAGGACTGGTGGACCAGCCCCGAGACCCGAGCCTACTACTTCCTGGGCAAGGACAACATCCCGTTCCACACCATCATCTGGCCAGGCATCCTGAGTGCCGTCAACCACGCCCGCAGACGCCGGGGCCAAGCACCCCTGGTGCTCCCCCACGACGTGCCGGCCAATGAATTCCTCAACCTTGGCGGACAACAGTTCAGCAAAAGCCGCGGCGTCAGCATCAACGTCCACGACGTCCTGGACCGCTTCCAGGCCGACGCCGTGCGCTACTACCTGAGCATCAACATGCCCGAGCAGCGCGACAGCGAATGGACCTGGGACGATTTCCTGAGCAAGGTCAACGACGAACTGGTGGGCACCCTCGGGAACCTGGTCCACCGGACGCTCAGTTTCACACAGAAAAACCTCGGCCAGATTCCGGACGCCCCCGCACCCGGCGACGAACTCGCGGACCGCGTTCAAGCAGCCATCGAAGCCTGTGGCAGCGACATGGCTCGCAGTCTCCAACAGGTGCACCTCAAGAAGGCCGCCCGGCGGCTGATGGAGTTCGCCGGGGCCGGCAACCAGATGATGCAGGAAACCGCCCCCTGGAAACTCCTCAAACAGGACCGCGCCGCCGGCGAAGCCGCCCTGTACAGCCTGCTCCGGATCGTCAAAGCCTGCGCCGTCTACATGGCACCCTACCTGCCGGAGGCGGCCCAGAGCGCATGGCAGCAGTTGGGGGAAGATGGCAGCATCCACGAGGCCGACTGGGCCGCAGCACTGGCGCCCCTTCGCAGCGGACACAAGCTCGCACCCGCCGTCGCGCTGTTTCGCAAGCTCGATCCAAAAGACATGCCAGGCTACGAGCCGCCGGCCAAATCGGAGGAAGCTGCCGCTACGGCCGGCAAAGACGCCAAACCCACCCCCACCAAGGCTGCGGCTGCCGCCGCCGCGACCGATGCCGGGAACGGACTCGTATCCATCGACGACTTCGCCCGCATCCAACTCCGCCTGGCAACCATCCGCAGCGTCGAACCACACCCCAAGGCCGACAAACTGCTCGTTCTCAAGCTGGACGTGGGCGACCTGGGCGAACGCCAGGTGGTCGCAGGCCTCAAGGCCCACTACCCCGACCCGGCCGAATTGGTCGGACAAACCGTTGCCTTCGTCGCGAACCTGAAACCGGCCAAGCTGCGGGGCGTCGAGAGCCAGGGCATGATCCTTGCGGCCGACGACGGCGACCGGGTGGCGGTGCTCAACCCGCAAAAGCCCCTGCCCCCCGGCGCCAGGATCCGGTAGCATGCGCGAGCCGGCGTTCCGCCTCGACCTGCACGTCCACTCCCACCGCTCGGCGGACGCTCGAGGCACCCTCCTCGAACTGGCCAAGGCGGCCAAGGCGGCGGGCCTGGACGGCTTCGCCATCACGGACCACAA
>JBFIJP010000367.1:0-4185 GCA_041600695.1 Thermoplasmatota archaeon
TATCCAACAGCCCCCTCCAGTTTGAGGTCCAGCAGGTTCTGGGCCTCCACCGTGAACTCCATGGGGAGTTGCCTGAACACTGTCTTGCAGAAGCCGTTGACGATCAGGTTGATGGCTTCCTGCTCGGACAGGCCGCGTTGGCGGCAGTAGAAGATCTGATCCTCGCCGACCTTGGACGTGGTGGCCTCGTGCTCCATTTGGGCCGTGGGGTTCTTGACGTCGATGAAGGGGAACGTGTGGGCGCCGCACTCGTCGCCGATGAGCAGGCTGTCGCATTGGCTGTAGTTGCGTGCGTTGTCGGCGCCGGGCATGATCTTCACCATGCCACGGTACGTGTTCTGCGCCTTGCCGGCGGAGATGCCCTTGCTGATGATCGTGCTCGACGTGTTCTTGCCGATGTGGATCATCTTGGTGCCGGTGTCCGCCTGCTGCATGTTGGTCGTCAGGGCAACGGAGTAGAACTCGCCCACCGAGTCGTCGCCCTTCAGGATGCAACTGGGGTACTTCCACGTGATCGCGGAGCCGGTCTCGACCTGCGTCCAGCTGATCTTGGAGCCGCGGCCCTCGCACAGGCCGCGCTTGGTGACGAAGTTGTAGATGCCGCCCTTGCCTTCCTTGTCGCCGGGGTACCAGTTCTGCACGGTGCTGTACTTGATCTCGGCCTCCTCGTGGGCGACGAGCTCGACGACGGCGGCGTGGAGCTGGTTTTCATCCCGCTGGGGCGCCGTGCAGCCCTCCAGGTAGGAGACGTAGCTGCCCTCGTCGGCGATGATGAGGGTGCGCTCGAACTGGCCCGTGCCGGCCGCGTTGATGCGGAAGTACGTGCTCAGTTCCATGGGGCAGCGCACACCCTTGGGGATGTAGCAGAAGCTGCCGTCGGTGAACACCGCTGAATTCAGGGCGGCGAAGAAATTGTCACTGGTGGGGACCACGGTGCCCAGGTACTTTCGCACCAGGTCCGGGTGGTTGTGGACCGCCTCGCTGAATGAGCAGAAGATGATGCCGTGCTTCTCCAGTTCCTTCTTGAACGTGGTCGCCACACTCACCGAATCAATCACGGCGTCGACGGCCACGCCACTCATGGCGCCCCCGCCGCCGGCCAGGCCGCCCGGAGCGCCGAGGGCTTCGGCGGGCGTGCCCTTCACGACGCCGGCCAAGCGCTTTTGTTCTTCCAGAGGGATGCCCAATTTATTGTACATCTCCAGGATTTCCGGGTCCACTTCGTCGAGGCTCTTGGGGCCGTCGGAGGCGGACTTGGGCGCGGAGTAGTAGGCGATGGCCTGGTAGTCGATGGGGTCGTACTGGACCTCGGCCCATGTGGGCTCCGTCATCGTCAGCCAGTGGCGGTAGGCCTTCAGCCGCCACTCCAAGAGCCACTCTGGTTCCTTTTTCTTGGCGCTGATGACGCGAATGACATCCTCGCTGAGCCCCGGCGGGACGGTGTCCGTTTCAAGGTCCGTGTAGAAGCCGTACCGGTACTCCTGTTCGGCGAGTTCGCGGATTGCTTCCGTTGATGCCATGGAGAGTCCTGGTGCACCCTCCGAGTGCTCCCTGGGGAATCTTTGATCCGCCCCAAGAAGAAAGCTCGCCTCCTGGCAAGCCGTGAACCGCCCGGTGGGGTGTCCTTGACGCTGCCTAGTGGTATCACGTATATACTTTAGGGGTCGGAGGCAAACGATTTAGGTTCCCCGAAACGCCCTGGAGGGCATTCCGGACCTATTCGTCGGCGGGCCGAACAATCACTCGAACGCTGCCCGTGCGACTGTCCGAGGCCCGTCGGACCACCGCCCGTTTGCCCCAGTCCCTTGACGTGTAGCTGGCCACCACTTCGAAGTCCAACTCGTACTCACCGGGCCGATCCAGAACATACTGTTGCTCCAGAAAGCCGCCGCCAGCATCCGGCAACAGCCAGCGATCCACGTGCTGAACCGTCTCCGGCGGCGCCCGCATGGCCTCCGCCCGGGACCGCAACTCGAAATCAAACGTCTCACGGTTGCGCGACGACTCCTCAAACGTGTACGAAAACTTCAGCGTCAACGCCTGGCCAGCCTTCACCTCGATGGTACGCGAATCGCCGGGAAGGAACGTGATACGTCGCCCCACCCGGGCCCGCGCCACCACCGTGGAGCGGGGACGCGGTCCGCGTGGCCGTCGACGAAACAGCGTCGTTCTGGCAGGCACCGTCACTCCGACAGTCGCACCACCTGAATGGGGCAAGGCGCTTGGGCAACCAGACTCGCGGCGACGCTGCCGAAGTGGTACTTGCGGCCCATCCTCCGGGTTCCCAGAACCACAAGGTCCAGGGGGCCCAGTTCGGCGAGCAATTCCGTTGCCACATCGGTTCCTTCCTGCACACGGGTCTCCAGCGGGACTCGCCACCGCTGGGCCATGGATTGCAGGAATTCGAATAGGCCGTTAGGTGGCCCAACCGGCGTGGTTCCAACATGTAGGGCATAAACCGGCACACCTAGGGAGGCAGCGAATTCCACGGCCCATTCCTGGACCAGGTACTCGCGATCGGTGCCCGCAACCGGAATCACGATCCGGTTGATCGGCACCACACGTTCCTCGGCTTGGGTCGCCGCAATTTCTTGCTTCATGAGTCACGCCTGCGCGCTGTACGCGCACTGTGAAATCCGCGTTGACGAGGGTTAAGCTTTTGCCAGAAGGCCCCGCACGGATGCGGAGGATATTGGGGGAAATCGGGTCGCAGGCGCAACGCCCCGACCCCGCCCTGGGGCGCCGGCGGGCGTCTTGGGGTTTCGCCAGCGAGTCCCCGAGTCCCCACGGCCGCCCCGGCCACTGCGGCTTGTCCCCCGCCCCACAAGCGCCCCAAGTGGGATCTCCACTCCAGGCGCGACCCGCAGCATCGAAGCGGGCGTCGAGCCACCCCCGTGGCCGCCGCTTGTGAAACCGACCCCATCCTGGTACCCGGGGCCCCCGGACGCCAACCATCCGCCCGGGACGCAGGCCCTTCCGACGCCCACATACCGAGCCCGGAGGCCACCCGGATGCGCACATTGGCCATACCGGTAACGGCTACTCGATGGGGCGCCAGCGTCGGTAGGCCTTGTAGGCGCGGTACTTGTAGTACCACAGAGGCATCACGCGGCGCAGCGGTCGATCCCAGTCCACCGGGCCGGAACCTACGGCGTGTTCCTCAAGCCGCTGCTGTGCACGCGCCACAATGGGATGGTCGTCTAGAAACGCCCGCAGTGCAGGCAAATCCTTTTCGAAATCCGGGTGAAACGGGTCGCGCCGGACACGGGACACGCCCGCCTCGGCCTGCTTGCGGGTGCCGAGGTTGCCAAACACAAGATGGGCATCCCCTTCCCAGAAGCGCTCCTGACCCGGCAACACATCCATGCCAATCTCCTCGCCCACCGCTTTCAGCGTCGCGGCCGGCTCCTCTGCGAGTTCGGCGTACGGGACCGCCACGAACGGTATGCCCGACTGGAGCAGCCACGGGAAGTAGGTGGTGATCTGCCGGCGCCACACAGGAAGCTTGCCCCGCTTCCAGAACGAATGGGCAACCTCGATCGGATCCTTCCAGACCGCGACGGTCACCGCCCGGCCACCCCCCCTGCGCGTTGCACGAATGACATCCGCGATCCACGGCAGATCCTTGGATGCGTCAACGATGAAGTCGGCACCCAACTCGCGCATGGCCCCAACGTGGAATTGCCGGGCGGGCAGATCCTGGATTCGCAGCCACGTCTCGCACGGGCGTTGGCCACAGGTGCAACGCACGTCGAAATGAAAACGGCGGTAGGGCCGGTACCAAGCGTGCACCTCCCCACACCCGAATGCATCGGGCCGATTGGCCAGCATCAGGGCCAGCATCGTCGAGCCGGAAAAATTGGTGCCGGCAATGGAGACGGTGGTGGGCACGGGCACGCACTGGCCACTCAAGCGAAGGACTTGAAAGGACAGGGTTGGCTGCACCAGGGGCCCGCGGCGTCGGTTCCTGCCGGACGCGTAGGGCCTCCGAGTCGGAGCCAATATTTTGGTTCACGCGGGCCTACCTGTCTCTACAGCGGCAGGCCCGCAATCACTCCTACGGCATCACAATAATTTTTCCAAACATTTCGCCGCGCTCCATGCGCGCCACCGCGTCACGGGCCTCCTCCAGCGGGAAAACGGAGTCGACAATGGGGCGCACCTTTCCGGCCGCCACCAGTTCCA
>JBFIJP010000368.1:0-4185 GCA_041600695.1 Thermoplasmatota archaeon
CCCCGAACCCTCCATGCCCGATGCCCCCACAGGCAGACTCCCGTCGAGCCGAGAAAGCCGGCTGCTGCCGGCGGGTGGGGCCCCTAATCCCCGCATGGGCTAACTTCTTCGAAGAATGCCCCAGTTTGGCTATCAAGGCCGGGCCGCAATGAGCCATCATGACTCAATTCAACCGCACCTGGGCTCTCGGGCTCGGGCTCGTAATGGCACTCGCCCTGTGTGGGGCCCCCGGCACCATGGCCAACGGCGACGGGGCTGGCGGCAATGGTTTGCCGGATGGGATGGACGCGGACCGGGGCCGCGACGAGGAACAATCCAGTACATTGGACGCAACCCATGATGGGCGCGAAGCGGACGACCGCGATGACAGCAATGACAGCAATGACCGCGACGGGGACAATGGCGACGATGGCGACGACGACCGTGGCCGTGACAGTGGCCGAGGGCGCGACGAGCAGCGCCGTGCGGTTGCTGTGAGGGCTGACGACGAGCGCATCGAAATCGAATTGAAGCGTCAACAGAACGGCACCGAGGACAAGGTCGAGGTGTCCTTCGACTTCGAGGACGCCGAATTTGAAACCAAGTTCGAATCCGAGGATGCCGTCAGCGAGTTCGAATTGAAGCTGGAGGCAACTTTCCAGGCTCTGATCGAATACCGGGACTCAAACAGTAACGGACGCTACGACCCCGGCGAGGAGCTTGTTTCCGCCTGGGCGTTGGGCGACGACGATGACCTTGACGACCTAGACGTTTCGCCCGACGGCCGCATCTCGTGGGGTGTTCCCAGCACGCAGCAGGTTACGGCCGATGGCCAGACCGGTCACCGCATCACGGCCCCGGCCGAACTGGCCGACGGGCGCTTCGAACTCGTCTTCACGGTCTTTGGGGACTTCGCCCAGATCGACCAGGCGACCCTGCGGCCCACCAGTGTCAAGGTGGACATTCTCATCGAGGATTACCCCTACCAGGAAAGCAACACGGCGCTCGCGCTGATCCTGGAAACCAAATCCAGCACCGAGTTCGAGCACGAACGGGACCACGAGGACATGGATGACGACGAGCAGGGCGTTGCCGCGACCGCCCTGGCCGGCGAACTGGATGTAACCCTGGCCTTCGTGTGGAAAGACCACGCAAATGTCGATGGCACCCAACGCCCCGTGGGTACCACGCTGCTGGAGTCCAAGCAGGAAACGGAAGCCGGCGAGCGGCAGCTCAAGGAACGCTTTGCACTATCGTACGAACGGGGCCAGCAAATCGTTCACGACCCGGAAACCTGGGTGTCCCTGCAAAGCCGTCAAACCAGCCAGCAGACTCCCGGACTGGGGCTCGCCTTGGCCATCGCGATCGTCGGGGCCGCCGCCCTGGCCAGGCGCAACCGAAACAGCCCCTAGTCTTCCATCAGGACCCACGCGACGATGGCCACTACGATGGCCACCAGCGCGAGCGTGATCACCAGGATTCCCTTGGCTTCCTTCGACGCACCGCACGCATGGCTGTCGCCGCCGTGTTCGCGGCACCAGCCGCTGCCGGCCGCCGACGCTAGCGTGCGAACATCATGGACCATGGGCCGCGCAGGCCCCCCCAGCGTTTTAACCTCCACACAAGGAGCACGCAACGCGCACGGAACACGCTCTTATCGCGCAGCCCTGTTGTAGGGTCGGAGCTGGTTGGTCTGGTACATAGGGCGCCGTTAGCAAGTTACGCCTTTCTCGCGGTCGTCCTCCTGGTCGTGGCAGGAATTCCCGGCCTCGACGCTGGCCAGGATCCTTGCGAGGCCGCCCGTGGCGTCAGCGTGGGCAACCGCGTTTGTCATGCGGGGGCAACGGTGGCCATCATGGCCCATCCCGTGGAATCGGCCAGCATGGGCCATTTCGCCGGGGTTGCCTTCATCAACTTCCAGGCGGCGGGCGATGCTCTGGTCGTTTTGGGCCGAAACGGCACCTGGACGCAGCCACTGCCGGGTGCGGGTGCTGCCCATCTGAGGACACCGGATCTGACGGCTCCTGCCGGGCCCTACCGTGTCCTGGCCTTGTCCACGCCGATGCTTCCTGAGTGGCACGCGGAATTGCTGGCCCGCGGGGTCGTGGTCCACGCCTACCTGCCCATCAATCACTTCGTCGTATCTGCGCCCCGGGATGTGGCCGTGGCCGATCTGCCGTTCGTCCTCGACCAATTCGGCCTGGGCCCGCTCGCCAAGCTCGAGCCTGGCCTAGCGGAACTCGGTGGCCAGCGCCTGATCAACGTGCTAAGCGTACCGGGCGCCGAAGGAGCGTTCGATGCGGTCGTTCAGGCCGTGAAGGACCTGGGTGCGACAGAAATCCAGGCCCACGCCAACATCGAACGGGTCACCGCTCGACTGGCCCCCGGCGACGCGCTTAGACTCGCCGAGAACCCCCACGTGCTGTGGATCGACCAGCACGGCGAGTCGGTGGAGGAGGACATGGACCAAATCCGGAACTTCGTGGGCGCGACCCATGTCGAGACGGTCGGGGGCTTCACGGGTGCCAATGTGTCCGGGCTCGTGCAGGACACCGGGTATTTCCACCACGGCGACTTCGCCGCGGCGTTTCGGGGCTTTTGCAGCACCACCACCACATCGATCCACGGCCCCAAGGTCTTCGGGATCGTTTTTGGTAGCGGCGAGGGCAACCCCGCCGCCCGGGGCATGCTCCCTGACGCTGCGGCCATGTTCGCCAGTTACAGTTCCATCACGCGCTACGATGCGGCGGCCTGCGCCAAAGCCAACATCGACGCCCTGTTCCATACCAATTCGTGGGGTCGAAACATCCCCCGCGACAGCACCTACGACTCCTTCAGCAACGAAAACGACCGTGTCGTCCTCGACCTGGATGTTCTCATGATACAGAGCATGAGCAACTGCGGCCCCCAGTGTGCCCGCCGCGAAGCCATGGCCAAGAACATCATCAGCGTCGGCGGCTTGTACCACCGGGACACCGAGGCCCTCGCCGATGACGACTGGCGTGGCAGGTCCCCGGCGTCCACCGGCCCCGCATCCGACGGCCGCATCAAACCCGAACTGGTCGGCCCCTACGACGCCATCTTCACCACCAACGGAACCAGTACCTACGTTGCCGACTTTGGCGGGACATCCGGCGCCACGCCGGTGGTGGCCGGCGCCGTGGGGCTGACCCACGAGATGGCGCGATCCGGCATCTTTGGCGGCATGGCGGCTGGCGAGACCGCCAGCCCGGCGGCAGCCAAGGCCCTGCTCTTGGCGACCGCCAATGCGTACGAGCCCAGGCAGGTGGGACGCGGCACCACGTCCTTCCCCACGCCTCTTGGAGGAAGTGATTCGATGGGTCGCTTCGTTCAGGGCTGGGGCTTGCCCGACCTCCGGCTGCTGCACGACAGCGCCGGCAACTCCTTCGTCGCAGACGAAAGCCACCCGCTGGAGACGGGCCAATCAGCCAGGTTCGACATTGCGGTGCCCCGGGCAGCGTCCTCACTGCGCGTCAGCCTGGTGTGGTCCGACGCGCCCGGGTGGCCCGCCTCAAGCCGCGCCCTAGTCAACGACCTCGATCTGGTCGTCAGCCATTCCTCAGGCGTGGCGGTCTACCGGGGTAACGACGGCCTGGACCGCTCCGAGTCGTCCCTGGCGTCGGCGGGGCTGGCCAGCCCCGACCGACTCAACAACAACGAGCAGGTATTTGTTGAACGGCCGCTGGCGGGGGTCTACACCGTCACGGTCACGGCCGCCGGCGTCAACGTTGACACCGAGCCCGCAACGGCAGCCATCGACCAGCCCTTTGCGCTGGTTGCCGTGGTGGTACCCTAGCTGCTACGCTGGTTTCCACCTGCGCAGCGGGCGGGCCTGGCCAAAACAGCTTTGTTGCTCACGCGACTTGGTGACAAGGTGGTTGGATCGTTCGATGCGCCCCGGATGGGTCCGCGGGTCGTTGCAGTTCTTGTCATCGCCGCTTTTGGCTTGGTTTCCATCTCCCCGAGTGGCGCCCTGCCCGATCCTTGCTGGGTCACATCGGGGGTCGCTTCGGTGGGACCCCACGTGTGCCTGAACGGAGCCAGGGTGGCCGTCGCCGACGATGTGGTGATCACGGCCGGCATCCATTACCATGAGGATGTGGCGTTCATCCGGTTCCAGACGGCGGACGAAACATGGCATGTGGTTTACACTCGCAATGGCGTCGACTGGTCCCCCAGCCTCCC
>JBFIJP010000369.1:0-4152 GCA_041600695.1 Thermoplasmatota archaeon
AGGCTTGACCTGGACCCGATCCATCATCAGCAGCCAACACCTCCTCCCGCCGGCGGAACACGAGGTGAGCGCCGCCGTGGACGAGGCCGGCAATGTGTACGCCGCCTGGGTGGACCACGACTACCGCGCCTGGCTGGCCATCAGCACGGACCAGGGCACCTCCTGGCGGCCGCCGCTGTCGATCCTCCCGCCGGGTATCCCACAGGCATCGTTCATCACCATCGCTGCCGGAGCCGAGGGCCGCCTGGCGATGGCTTTCCATGGCACCCAATGGGCCAGACACCCCAGCATCATGGTCGGGGACGAACGCTGGGATGCGTACATCGTCGTTGCCACCGACGCCCTCGCTGACCCGGTGTTCGCGGCTGCCCGAGTCACCAACGATCCCCTGGTGCGGGGCTTCTGCGGCGCCTACCGCTGCGATGTGGTTGGCATCGGTGACTTCAATGACATCGTCATCGACGCGGACGGCCGACCATGGGCCAGCTTCGTTGACGTGTGCCACGACGATTGCGCCCGGCCGGGTGGGTTCGACAACCGGGGCAACGAGGGATTGTTGGTCACGCTGGCCTCCGGACCAGCCCTGCGCGGCGACGCCAGCGCCAGCCTGCCGGAGATTTGATGAGCCACCAACACCGCGTCTGGGAAGCGATCGCCGAGTCGTTCGACCGCACCCGGCAGCGCACATGGCCCATCGTGGACGACTTCGTGGCCACCCTGCCGCCAAAGCAACGCGCGTTGGACGTGATGGCTGGCACCGGACGCCACACCCACCTGCTCGCCGACGGCGGCCACGACGCGGTCTGGCTGGATTGGAGCCGGCCCGCAGCCCGCCTCGCAGCCGAGCGGGGCCTGAGCACGGTAGTCGGCGACGCCACCGCCCTCCCGTTGCGCGACGCCGCCTTCGACGCCGCCCTCTACATCGCCGGCCTGCACGGCATCCCCGACCCCGACGCCCGCGCGGCGAGCCTGCGGGAACTGCGCCGTGTGCTGAGACCCGGCGGCCGCGCCCTCGTCACCGTCTGGGGGCGATTCGCACCCCGCTTCGCCGACCTGCCGGGTAGCGTGGACGAGCCTGCCGATGTCGTCGTTCCTTGGCGCGCCGACGGGCACGACGAGCAGCGCACGTACCACCTCTACACCGTTGAGTCCCTCTCGGCCGCTGCGCTTGGCGCCGGGTTTGAGGTTGAGCGGGTGGAAGAGGTTCAGGTGGCGAGTAGGGCGGGACCGGACAATGTGATGGCCGTCCTGCGCCGTCCGGCTACGCCATCAACATCTCATTGAGGTCGGCCGGAGACTCCCCCGCGTCCAGGCGTCGTTGCAGATCCTGGCACAGCTTGATCGCCGCCCCAACATCATCCGCCTGTAGGACCACGAGGTCGCCGGGTCGGCTCTCTGCCAGCGCCATGCGCAGCGCCCGGGCTTCATCCAGCTCAACGGTGAGCTGGGCTTCGGGGAAGCCAGTACCCAGGATGCCCTTGACGATGATGTCGGCGGTTTCGCCGAGCTGGCGGCGGCGCCGGTCGGGATCACAGACGTAGATGCGGTCGTAGATGCCCGCAAGGGTGGCACCGAAGGCAACCAGGTCCTCGTCGCGGCGGTTGCCGGCAGCGTTGGCGACGTTGAGCTTGCGGCCGTGAGCCAACCGGGGCAACACCTCGCCCAGGGCGGCCAGTGCCGGCACGTTGTGGCCGTAGTCCAGCAGCACCTTCACGCCACCCAGCCGGATGAGGTTCATGCGGCCGGGCAACTGGTTGGGACTCGGGTTGAACGTCAACAGACCGGCGCGAATGTCCTCCTCGGGCACCCCTAGGCTGAGGGCCGCGGCGGCCGCCGCCATGGAGTTTTGGACGTTGAACAGCGCTGCACCCTCCAGGGTGACGGGGATGTCCACGATGTCCGCGAGGCGGTACCGGCCCCGGCCCCGGCGCACCACGATGGCGCCGTCCTGGAAGGTGAGCGCGATGCGGTCGGGTCCGCCGGCCAGGTGGGCCGCCAGATCGGGGTGGGCCGAGTCCATGGTGAATGGGATGATGCTGCACGACAGGTCGTGGCGCTGGTTCCAGACCATGGGATCGTCCGCGTTGAGAACTGCTGCTCCGCCAGGCTTGACGACGCGAAGGATGACCCCCTTTAGGCGGGCGAGGTCGTCGATGGTCTCGATGCCTCCCTCCCCCAGGTGATCGCTGGCCACATTGAGCAAGACGGCAACATCGCAGGCGTCGAAGCCCAGGCCCCGGCGCAGAATGCCACCCCGGGCAACCTCGCATACGGCATGGGTCACGCCGGGTTCGCGCAGGACCGTCCTGGCGGCGCTGGGGCCCGAGTAGTCGCCCCGCAGGATCACATGGTTTTCCACTTCAACGGCGCCGGTGCAGGACATGCCCACGCGGGCGCCCGCGTACTTGAGAATGTGACTGATCAGGCGCACGGTGGTGGTCTTGCCGTTGGTGCCCGTGACCGCCACGAGCGGAATGCGGCCGTCGCCCTCGGGAAGCAGTGTCTCCAACACCGCCTCGGCCGCGCCCCGCTCCAGGAAGGGCTCCAGGTTGGGAGTCGGGTGCAGGCTGACCACGGCCCCCCTGGTCTCATCCAGGGGCGCTTCCAGGTGGTCGGCCACCACATCGACGCCGACGATCTCGAGGCCACACAGCCGCGCAGCCCGCTGGCAGGCCAGAGCGACGGCGGGATTCATGGAATCGGTCACATCCGCTCCATCGGTGCGGCGCACGGCGCCGACGATGTTGCCCGCCACCACCAGGACGCAGTGGGGCTGGCCCGCGACAAAATCCTGCACGACGACCCAGCGGTGGAACTCCTTCGCCTTGTCGTATGCCGCCTCCAGTTCGGATGGGCCGTCGACACGGACCGTGACGCCGCCGCGGCCCCGCAGGGGCTTGAGCGTGACCGGGTAACGCAACTCCTCCGCCAATTCCTGGCAGCCGGCCAGGCTCTTGCGGGAATCACCGCCTGGACACCGGATGCCGGTGTCCTCCAGCATGTGCATCACGCGCTCGTGGTCGTTGGCAATGTCGAAGCCCAGACCCGATGCGCGACCCGTGAGGGTTCCCCACAGGTGCTGCTGCGCCACACCCCAGCCGAGTTGGTAATGCTGGTCGCCGCGGCGCATGACCGGAATGCGCCGGGCCGCTGCCACCTCCAGCAAGGCGGCAACACTGGGTGAGCGGGCGTGATCATCCACCGCCGCCGCGACCGTTGCACGGGCTTCGGCGACATCGATCTCGTCGCCAGCCAGGGCCGCTTGGATGAGTTCCAGGGTGGCTCGGCCTGCTGCCTCGCCGGCGTGCTCGTGGGCGTAGTTGTGCACCACGAACCAGTCGCCTTCGGCGTCTAGGGTTGCCTTGTGCCAGGGCTTGGTCAAACCGTGCTCCGTCTGGAGCTCGCCCGCAAGTGCTCCGACCAGATCGCCGATCGTTTCTCCATCCACGTTCAGGCCTGCTTCGCCCAGCCGGCGGCGGGCCAAGGCGGCGTCACCGTCCCCTCGAACGAAGATCACCCAGAGCGGCTGGTCGGCGTAGAGGTTGGCGCCCCGCAGGACGCGGTGGCCCACCCGCCTGAGGGCGCTCACGCGTCCACCTCCAGGCGCACGGGGCCTTGGGCTGCGGCCTGCAACTCACGGATGCGCGCAACGAGTCCCATGTGGTCCTCGCACTGGAAAATCAGGAGATCGCCCGGCCGGGCCTCCGCGAAGCACGCTTCGAAGTTGGTCCACTCGTCGAGAGCCGTGCTTACCTGGCCAGGAGCCAGGCCAGCCTCGATGGCTCCCTGCATCATCAGCGCACTGGTCTCGCCCTCAGGCCGTCCCCTGGCATCGGGGTCGCTAAGCCACAACCGATCGCAATGGGTCGTCAGAGCGGCACCCACCTGCTTCAGATCCTCCGCCAGGCGGTTGCCCGCCAGGTAGGCGACCCGGAGCACGCGGCCCTCGGGCGACGGCCGCAGGAACGGAATCACCTGGTCGAGGGCTTGCAGCGCGGGCACGTTGTGGCCAAAGTCCAGCAGGACCCGGTAGTCGCCAACGTCGAACGTGTTGAGGCGGCCGGGGTTCTGGCCCATGGTTGAGTTGAAGGTCATGAGGCCGGCACGGGTGTCGTCCTCCGACACGCCAATCGCGTAGCAGGCCGCCACGGC
>JBFIJP010000370.1:0-4151 GCA_041600695.1 Thermoplasmatota archaeon
GCTTCGCTTCGCCGCCCGATTTGAACCCGTGTGAAAAGGATGGGAAAAGGAGTGCCCCGTACGGGATTTGAACCCGTGTGACCAGCTTGAAAGGCTGGGATGATTGGCCGCTACACCAACGGGGCAAGGAGCGAATGCGAGTTGCCCCGTGACCGCTGGCCGAAGGCCAGTGTGAACGGGGCGGATGCGAACGCAGTGAGCGTCCGGCCCGCCAACGCGGACTGCGAAGCGGTCCGTGTTGTCGGGGCAAGGAGCGAATGCGAGTTGCCCCGTGACCGCTGGCCGAAGGCCAGTGTGAACGGGGCGGATGGAACGAGCCGCTGGCGGCTGCGCCGAGCCGCGGGGAGGCCGCCAAGGGCGGTTTGCACGGGTGGCGCGTTGCCGCCGACTCATGCGGCTGTTAAAGCGCTTCGGATCGGATGGGTTCGCCTGGTTCTGGCGATTCGGCGGCTTCCGCGAGTTCCACGCCGCAACTGCGGCACGACACCCGGGGCTTCATGTTAAAAGCGCCACACTTGGAGCAGGCGGCTCCAACCGGACAGCCGCCCTTGTAGTCCTCGGGCCGGGTGGTCATGCGCAGAACCCAACTGGCGTTGGCCATGGCAATGAGTGTTACGCCGAACGTGATGAACAGGCTGGCGGCGCCGACGCGTGGGCCCAACGACATGCCACCGGTGCCGGGCAACCATGTGGCAGCGATGGCGACGCCGCCCAGGGTGAAGATGGCTCCCCAGGCCAGGGCTTTCCCGTTCACGAGTCGCGCCGAGGCGAGCCGACACATACGTGTTGTGGCGACGACCGGTGGCCTGCGGGTGGTCGCGGGGCCCGCGTACGGCGGATGGGCCGGTGCGCCAACAACTGGAGCTCCAGCAGTGCGTGGGCAAAACCACGTTCAAACGATCTGACCACAAGGCAGTTGAAGGCCCGACAGCCGATTTTGGGGTTTTAAACCAATTCGACGGCGACGTTCTGGCGGGACAATTGCTCGACGACCCATGCGCTGATGGCCCGCTCGTCGCGCCAATCCACATCGCTGCGGGGCTTGATGGCGGGAACATAGATGTCGAAGTTCTCGCCCACGGCAGGGGCGCACGCGACGCCATACTTTCCCGTCCCACCGAACTCGAACCGGCGGCGGACCATCGGGGGTTCTGTTTCCTTAAGGCTGAAGACCAGACGCCGCAGGAAGGCGACATGGCACAGCACGAACGCTAGCCGGGATGCGTCGAGCGCCTGGTTGTGGTCCTTCAGGAGAATCTCCACTTGGTAGCGATCCTCATCGCGGCTGCGCCCGGTGGTGCCCGGCGGCCGCACCGCCTCCTGGGCCAGCACCCGCACCGCATGGCCGGCCTGCTCAAGGGCTTCCACCAGCGCCATGACTGCCGCGCCCCGGTTGGCGTACGCATGGGGCGGCGTTGAACTGGACGCGGTGACATTGACCGCCAGCGTGATGAGCTGCCGGCCCCCGGGGGCACTGAGGGCCGGTGCGACGTTAAGCATGCAGCGTGGGTGGCCCTGCAGGAAGCGCCCGATATCGGGCTCGATGCCATGCATCTCGTACTCAATGGTGGGCAGGTGGTTGCGCAGTTGCACCAGCGCCCGGACGCGGCGCTTGCGTTGCGCGAGCCCACGAGCGCCCTCGATCCAGCCGGCCCTGGCCAGCCCGACGGCCTCGCTGAAAGCGCCGGTGCCGTACCAGTCGTCGTGGCCCAGCACCCGGCTGGCCCGCTGGTCGTCAGCCAGATCGCTGGGCCCCTCCACGGCCCGCAGGAAGTCTCCGAGACTGGAGAATCGACGCACGAGGGTGGTCGGTTGCACGGCTACCGCCGCCGGGCGAGCACCTGGTCGATGGCGTCCGGTGTACGGCCCTGTGGGGCCTGGGGGCGGCTTGCCGTCTCGACGACATCCACATGGGCGGCCGACTCCATGGCGGCCAGGATGGACTGCCGTACGTCCTCGTCCAGGCCCTTCCAGAGGACCATCTCCTCCACCTCTTCCCAGTCGAAGCCGTCGGCGAGCATTCGGGCGCCCTTGATGGATGCACGCGGGCTGACGATGTGGGAGACGCCCTTGGCGTTCACCGCCTGGCGGACCGCCTGGATGTGGTCGACCCATTCGTCGTCCCCGGCCAGCGTGCGTTCCAGCACTTCGTCGTAATCCCAGTACACCGTCGCGAACCGCTCAAGCGTAGATGCGTCCAACTGGTTGCGTCCGACATAAAGCCGGTCTGCGCCGCGGCCGTACGTGTTGGCCGTGCAGATGAAGACCGCGTCCTTGTGGCGCTCCACAAGCTTGTCTGGGAACGTGGCGAAGCCCGCGTCCAAGGCGCTGTTAATGGCGTTGAGAACCAAGGGGTTAGCATTGTCGAATTCGTCGAAGACAAACACGCCGCCCTTCTCGTAGACGCGCCGGAAAGGGGTCTCCACGATGCGCCCCTGGGCGTCCTGGTAGCCGAAGATGCGCGTTTCCGTAATGGTCGGTCCCAGGCTGAGGGTCTGGAAATCCAGTTTCAAGGCCGCTGCCACCTGGCGGGCGCTGGTGGTCTTGGACGAACCACTTGGCCCGACGAGCAAGACGTTTTCGCGCAGTGCCGCCAGCTTCAGCAGCTTGGGCAGATCCCGGTGGGAGGCCTCGATGCGGACGGGATCGCCGTCAGGGTGGCGTACGATGAAGACACCCGCGCGGCGGTCCACCTCCTCCTCGATCCTCCGTCGCAGCCGCTCCTCAAGGTCCGCGACGAAAGCGTCATCGGCAATGGAACTGAGCAGGGCCTCGGAGAGAATCTGTTCAACGCCGTCTCGGCCGGCCGTGCTGTTGGAGCCGCTTGCGGCCTTGGACGGTTTGGCCGCGTGGGCCGCCTTCTTGGCCTTGGCGCCCGCTGCGGCGTGGTTGGTGGAAGTCTTGCTGGGCATGGTGGCTCTCCCGGTCGGGCAACCTGGGCGCGCCAGCGGCAGGATGGCGCGGGGCGGTTGCGACTGGAAAGGGAACCAAGCCCTTGGCTGGCATAAGCGCTGCTCTTGCGGCGCCGGACCGATGCGCAACGGAGGTTTCCAGACGCTCCGGCCACGGCCCTGCCGTCGAATTGTTGAATACCGAGACGCACTAGCCACGCGGGCGGGACCCTAGCTCAGTCAGGTCCAGAGCAGCGGGCTCATAACCCGTCGGTCAAGGGTTCGAATCCCTTGGGTCCCACTCCTGCCAGATGCGCCTTGCGTGTGAAACAGGCCACCGAAGCGCCCATCAGCCATGGGGCGTGCCGGTCGCCGTGGAGAAACAACTGGTGTGGAGCCTCGTGCTGTGGGGATTGGGACTCCTGTTCGCCATCGGCCTTTCGCTGGCAATCCTGTTGGGGTGGCTCTAAAACGGCTGGTGGGCCCGCGAGGGGGAAGTCCGCAGGTCCAGGGTACGCCGTGAGCTGCGCCGGCCCCGGTGTCGGGTCTCCTTCAGCCCGGATCGAGCCGAAAGGCACGTGCCTCGCGGCTGGGCAGTCATGTTTCAGAAAACGGGGAGAAAGAGAAGGAAGGAATGAAGGAAGGCTGGGCGAGATGCCTGGCTGTAGGGGGCTTACGCCGAGTCGAACTCGGTGTAGGCGCACTTGCCGCAGGAGGCGCGGCCCTCGTGCTGGGCCATGAAGATGCCAGGGCCGCACTTGGGGCACTCCTTGCGCTGGCGGACCAGCTTGTCGCCCTCGATCTTGTAGTATTGGTGGGCTCCCATGCTTAGTCCTCCTTCTTGGCTTCCTTGAACAGGTTGTTGCGCTTCAACAGGTGGACGCGCTCGACCTTGCGGGCAGCGTCGGCGTTGGCGTACACGCGGGCAACGCCGCGGGTGGCGGCCATGCCGGTGGCCGTGTCCATGCCGTCAACAACGACGTTCTCGGTCTTGGTACCAACCTCGGCGGCGAGCAACTGGCGCAGCTCAACGCGGCTGGGCGTCTGGGCACCCTCGTGGTGCAGCAGGAACGTGATGTCCTTGCGGGAGAACAGGGCGTTCTCCGTGTTGTTCTTGATTTCGATCTTCATGGGATCACCTTCGGCCAGCTGCCGCGGGTGCGGCGGCGGGCGTCATGGTCCCCGGAGGGACGGGCTTGCGACGGCGGCTGGGTCTTAGCCGTTTCGCGTGGGCGGCTACGGCTGCTCCAGGCGCGCCAC
>JBFIJP010000371.1:0-4144 GCA_041600695.1 Thermoplasmatota archaeon
AGCAACAGCGATTACGCTTCCTTGGACGGTACCAGCATGGCGACCCCGCACGTGTCGGGCGCCCTTGCCCTTGCCCTGTCCTGCGCCCCCGAAACCACCGCCGCCGAACTGCGGGCTGCCCTCGGCGCCAGCGCCCAGGATTTGGGCGCATCGGGGCGCGACACGACGTACGGCTACGGCCTCGCCCGCGCCGACTTGCTCATCGAGGAGCTGGGCGGCTGCGGTGGCAACCGGCGGCCCGTTCCCTCTTTCACTAGCGTTGTTGACGAACTGGAAGTCAGCGTGGACGCCAGTGCGAGCAGCGACCCCGACGGCGATCCGTTGACCTACGCGTGGAGCTTCGGCGACGGTGCCACGGCCACGGGCGTCACCGCCGTGCACACGTACGCCATGACTGGCACTTACACCATCACCCTCACGGTCAGCGATGGCTCCCGGGAGGCCACCCTCAGCCGCAACGTGGCCGCCAACGACGGCACAGCCCCGGTGGACCCGGACCCCTCCACCCCCAATCTCAACAGTGGTGAAGCCCAGTCCGTGACCCTCAGCACAGCCCAGGAAGCGCATTACAAGATCTACGTGCCTCCGGATGCGACAACGTTCACGGTGGTCCTGGACGGCCCCGCCTGCGGCGTGCTCGGTTGCAGCTTCGACCCGGATTTGTTTGTCCGCCTGGGCTCCCGCGCGACGGCCAGCCAGTACGACTGCAAATCCGACAGCCCCACAGCCGACGAATCCTGCACCATCAACAACCCCGGCTTCGGCTGGTGGTACATGCGAGCCTACGCTTTCTCGGGCAGCGGCACGTTCACGCTTAGGGCGACCCACAACGGCTACACTGCACCCACCAACAGTGACCCCACCGCCAGCTTCACGGTGTCCATGTCGGGCCTCACGGCCACCGTGGACGCCAGCGCCAGCAGCGACCCTGACGGCGACACCCTGAGCTATGCGTGGACCTTTGGCGACGGCGGCACGGCAACCGGGGCAACCGCCAGCCACACCTACGCTGGCGGCGGCACGTACACCATTACGCTGGCAGTCAGCGATGGCCGGGGTGGCACGGCCACGGCCACGCAGACGGTGACGGCCACGGACCCTAACGACCCTGACCCGTCGACGCCCACCGTGACCAATGGCCAGCGGACAACAAGGACGCTGGCGGCCAACACGGAAGCCCACTACAAGATCTACGTGCCCGCGGGAACGGCCCAGTTGACCGTTGCCATGGACGGTCCAAGCTGCTCCGTGGTGTGCACGTTTGACGCCGACCTGTATGTGCGGCTGGGTGCACGCGCCACCGACGCCGCCTACGACTGCCGACCCTACCTGGGCCACAGCGACGAGACCTGCGTCATCACCAACCCGGCTGCGGGCTGGTGGTACATCCGCGCCGACGCCTACATTGGCACCGGCACGGTGGATCTTGTGGCTTCATTCTAGCAGGGGATTCCCCGGCGGCCGAACCCGGCCCACCGCTGGGTTCGGCCGCTGCCCGCCAAGGGCCCCGGCGTGGCTCGTGCGTGCCAGGGCCCCGTGCCACGCACAGCGGCTGCCCGCCGGCTTGCGCGCCAACGCATTGCACGACCGAATACAAACCGCTCCGCTGGGGCCCAGGCACGCCGCGCGCCGAGATTCGTGACTGCGCAGGCCTGCCACCACGCTATTCGCGCCGCCCGCGCGCCACCACCCCCAGTTTCATCCTGCTAGCGAAGAAATTCGCAGATGCTGGCCGCGGCCGCGCCCATGAGGGCCTTCAAGTAGCCCACCCCCAGATGCCGCCCGGTCGTTGTCGGCACCGCCGGCAGCGGGTTGCTCTGGTGAGACCATGCATCGTTCGAGTTTGGCGTTGGCACTGTTGTTGATCATCCCTGCACTGGCAGGAACCGCTTCGTCCCAGTTGGCACCGGTGGTAGAACCCACATCCGCCGGGCAGGCCATCGTTGGCTTCGAGAAGGGACTCGTTCCCGATGTCGACGTGGGCGGAAGCCTCGTTGGCTACGAGGTCGTCCGCGTCGTTGAGCGCGGGTCGTTTGTCGCAGTCAAGGCCGAGTCGCTCACCCGACTGCGCCTCGATCTGGATGGCTATCCGGGCGTGAAATACATCGAGGACGATGCTCTGCGCTTTCCACTGGTGACGCCGAACGACGCCCGCTACTCCGACCAGTGGGGCCCGGGGCACATGGGTTTCCCGGCGGCATGGGGGACCGTGGGCTACGGCTCGAGCGCCATCAAGGTGGCCGTGCTGGACACCGGCATCCTGCGCACCCACGAGGACTTCGAGTCCAACCGCGTCCTGCAGGGCTGGGATTATGTCAACAACGACAACAGCCCCGATGACGACTGCGACCACGGCACCCATGTGGCCGGCACGGTGGCCGCCACCACGGACAATGGCATCGGCGTGGCCGGCATGAGCCAGGCGACCATTTTGCCCATGAAGGTGCTGGCCCAGTCAGTGTGGGGGTGTTCCGGTTCCGACAGTGGAATTGCAGACGCCATCTACGACTCAGCCGACCAGGGGGCCCGCATCATCAGCATGAGCCTGGGGGCGCCGAGCGCTTCGACCACCATCCACAATGCGGTCATCGACGCGGCCAACAGCGGCGTGATCATCGTCGCGGCGGCGGGCAATGACGGCTCCAGCAACAGCGTGGATTTCCCGGGTGCCTACGACGAGGTCATTGCAGTGGCTGCGCTGCAATCGAGCGGTACTGCCGCCTCCTATTCTGACCGCGGCCCCGAGGTTGAAATCTCGGCGCCCGGAAGTGCCATCTTGTCGACCTGGGGCAACGGCGGCTACAACTCCATCGACGGCACCAGCATGGCGACACCCCACGTGTCGGGCGCGCTGGCCCTGGCCTTGACGTGCGACCCCAGCCTGACGGCCGGCGGTCTGCGCACGCTGATGCAGAACAATGCGCAGGATTTGGGCTCGGCCGGCCGCGACAACACCTACGGCTTCGGGCTGTTGCGCATCGACACGCTGGTCAATGCCATTGGGACCTGCGGGGGCGGCGGCAACAGCCCGCCCACCGCCAGCTTCACCTACAGCACCAACGGCCTGAGCGTGAACGTGGACGGCTCCGGCAGCAGCGACCCCAACGGTGACGCTTTGAGCTATTCCTGGACGTTCGGCGATGGCGCGTCGGCCAGTGGCGCCACAGCCAGCCACACGTACGCTTCTGCGGGCTCGTACACGGTGACCCTGAGCGTGGACGACGGCAACGGCGGCTCTGACTCCAGCAGCCAGGGTGTCACGGTATCGAGTGGCGGCGGCGACCCGATCCTGACCAGCGGCGTGGCCCAAGCCGGAAGCCTGGCGGCCACCGGCGACGAGGACTTCTACCGCATCGAGGTCCCTGCTGGGGCGACGGAGTTGCAGGTGGTGCTGGACGGCCCGGCCGGCTCGGACTTTGACTTGTACACGCGCCAGAGTGCACGCCCGACGGACAGCACCTACACCTGCCGACCCTACACCAGCAGCAGCGATGAGACCTGCACCCACGCCAGCCCGGCGGCGGATTGGTGGTATGTCCGCGTGGACAGCTATTCGGGCGGTGGCGCCTACACGGTCAAGGCGACGGTAACCGGCCCCGCCGCCAACCAGGCGCCCACGGCCAGTTTCACGGCTAATTGCACGGACCTGACTTGTTCCTTCGACGGCAGCGGCAGCAGCGATCCCGACGGCGACCCCCTCTCATACGCATGGGACTTCGGCGACGGCGCCACCGCAACCGGCGCCACGGCCAGCCACACGTACGCCGCCGCAGGCACCTACACCGTGACCCTGAGCGTGGACGACGGCAACGGCGGATCCGACTCGGCAAGCCAATCGGTCAGCCCCACGGCGCCGCCGGTCAACCAGGATCCGACCGCCAGCTTCACGGCGAGTTGTACGGACCTGACGTGTTCCTTCGACGGCAGCGGCAGCAGCGATCCCGACGGCGACCCCCTCTCGTATGCATGGGACTTTGGCGACGGCGCCACCGCAACCGGCGCCACGGCCAGCCATACGTACGCCGCCGCAGGAACCTACACGGTGACCCTGAGCGTGGACGACGGCAACGGGGGATCCGACTCGGCAAGCCAATCGGTCAGCCCCACGGCGCCCGCGGGTGACCCGATCCTGACCAGTGGCGTG
>JBFIJP010000372.1:0-4133 GCA_041600695.1 Thermoplasmatota archaeon
CCTTGGGGAAGCCTTGATTGTGGCGGCTCCGGCCGGCTCAAGCCCATCGGAAGCCATGATCTGGGAGGCCGAAGAGGTCCGTCGACATCTGAAACCGGGGTCTGGCGTCATCCTGACGGGGCCACGGGCCACAAGGGCAGCGGTTCTTGAACGCCTTGCCGGCCCCGACCTCATTCACCTGGCGGTGCACGGGGTCGCGCGACCCGATGCCCCGCTCGACAGTTGTCTCCATCTGGTTGACCGCGCAGAGATTACCGTGGGGGATATGATGCAGGCTCGGCTGCGCGCTAGGCTTGTCGTCTTGTCGGCCTGCGAAAGCAGCATTCCGGGCTTTGCAAACGTCGACGAGTTGGAAAGCCTGCCCGCGGGCGTACTGGAGGCGGGCGCTGCCGCCGTGATAGCTACCTTGTGGTCCGTAAACGACTACGCCACGTTTTTGTTCATGAGCCGGTTCTATGACGGCTGGCTCCATGAGGGCCTGACACCCGCCCACGCGCTCCACAAGGCACAAGATTGGCTGCGCACGGCCAGTCGTGCGGAGTGCATGGCCCAAGTGCGTCGGACCGTGCAAGGCTCGCTGGGCGGAACGCGTGGCGAATCCAGTGTGTCCGCCGAGCAGGCTTTTGCCCACCTACCGGATGCGTGGTTCGAGGAATTGGCCCACCCCCACTACTGGGCCGCGTTTACCTACACGGGCGTCTGACGGGGGCGCCGCGACACATGTCCCTCCGTGAATGGCGTTCGTGCATGAATTCCCACGCCGCTAAGTTGGAGGGTTCTAGCGCAAGGCACGCCCACCCATCACAACCGTCCGCACGGTCTGCCGGCCTGGTTCATAGACCCAGTAGTCCAGCCCGGGCACATCGTGAACGAGGAGGTCGGCGCGTTTGCCGACCTCGATGGAGCCCACTTCGGACTCCAGGCCCAGCGTGCAGGCCGCATTCCAGGTGACCGCCGTGAGGGCTTGGGCGGGGGTGAGCCCAAGGACAAAGCATCCCAGTTGGGCAACCAGCGTCAGGTTGGTGACGGGATTGTTGGGGTTGTGATCCGAGGCGAGCGCGACGGGTACGCCGGCTTCCAGGAAGGCCTTGCCACTGGGCCATTCCGGCTTGAATAAGGTGAGGGGTACGGTTGGTAGCAGCGTCGCGACGGTGCCGGCCTCAGCCATGGCGGCAATTCCTTCGTTGCTGACCCGGAGGAGGTGGTCTGCGCTGACGCAGCCGGCTTCGGCTGCCAGTTGCGCGCCGCGGGTGTTGACGATCTCGTCTGCGTGCAGCCGCAGGCCCAGGCCTGCCTCGCGGGCGGCGGCGAAGATGGCGGCGCCGTGGTCGAAAGTGAAGACGCCCTCTTCTACGAACACGTCGCAGTAGCGTGCGATGCCCTGTTCGGCCACGCGGGGGATCATCTCATCGATGACCAGATCCACGTACGCATCGGTGCGGCCCTTGTACTCGGCCGGGACGGCGTGGGCGCCGAGGAAGGTGTTGACGACGGTAGCGCCGGATTGTTCGCCTAGGCGGACCCCGGCGGCCAGCATCCGCAGCTCTCCCTCCACATCGAGGGCGTAACCGCTCTTGGCCTCAAGGCTGGTGATGCCCCCCTGGATCATGCGGTCCAGACGGGGGCGCGTTTCGGCAACCAGTCCATCGACGCTTGCGGCGCGGGTGAGGCCGCTGGTGTGGGCGATGCCGCCTCCGGCAGCCAGGATTTCCAGGTAGGATTTGCCGGCCAGTTTCATGCCCAGTTCGAACGCCCGGTCGCCCGCGTAGACGAGGTGGTTGTGGGGGTCGACGTAGCCGGGCGTGACCAGGTTTCCGTCGGCGTCGATGGTGCGTGCGGCTTGGCCGTCCCACTCGTCGGAGGCCCCCACCCAAACGATGCGATCACCGGCGACGGCCACGGCGGCGCCGGGACGGATGGCGGCGGCGTTGGCCGCCTCGGCCTGGCGGGGCCCCGACGGGCCGTGCATGGTCGCCAGGGTGGCGTTGGTGATGAGGAGGTCGCAGTCCATGGGCCGCGGAGGCAGGCCTCGTTCTTCAGTTGTTCAGGCCGGAGGGTGGCCGCGGAGCGCGCTCCGGCTCGCCCCGCACGCCGATGACTGGCGCGGACGAGGCCGGCGACGGTCGTGTTCAACCAGCAGACCCGCGGACCGGACGCCCCGGCGGTGCAGGCAGCGGCGATCCACATCCGGGGCCTGGAGGGACTCGGCATCCGGGTGGCGTACGCCCAGGCGTCCGTCGGAGGGTGTCCCAACTGAAGCGCCGGCTCGAAAGCGTCAACCGGTAATGGCGGGTCCCCGCCGCCATGGCGTTCCAGCCCAGCCCGGCGGCGTGGCCCGTGTCCCAGCCGGATCCGGATCCACGGTTCACCGAGTTGTTCACAGCCGATGCGGCCGCCGCCGACCTTCTTCTGGCCGGGTCGCCGTTTGACGGCAGCGTGCTGGGTCGCAAGGGCTGCCGGGACGGCCCGACCGCCATCCGTGAGGCGTTCCGTTTTCTCGGCAACCACGACCCGGACTCCGGGGCCTCGTTGGCGGGCCTGGGCATCCACGATATGGGGGATGTGGCCGGGCTCAACCCCAACGATACGTTGGCAACCCACCAAGCGGTGCGAGGCGCGATGGCCGGCCTGTTTGGCCAGGCACCTGGGCGGCCCGCCATCCTCCTGGGCGGCGACCATGGCCTCACGTTTCCCCATGTGCAGGGTTTTGCCGATGCCTGCGGCGAGCCGGGCAAGCTCGGAGTCGTGGTGGTCGACGCCCATTACGACTTGCGGCCGTGGCAGGGGCAACCGTCCAGCGGTACGCCCTTCCGACGCCTCCTGGAGGAACTGGAGGGCCTGCAGTTGCGAGGTAGCAACCTGGTGGAGGTGGGCATCCGACCCTTTGCCAACGCGGCGGGGCTGGCGGCGTACGCCAAGCAGCAGGGAGTTCACATCTTCACGGCGACCCGGGCCCAGGCCTTGGGGGCCGACGGCCTGGTGGAGGAGGCGCTGGAGCGGGCGGGGGATGGAGTCGACCATTTGTGGATCAGCGTGGACATCGACGGCTTGGACCAGAGCATCGCGCCGGGCTGTAGCAGCCCCGGCGCCGGCGGTCTCTCCTTTGAGATGGTGAACCAACTCGTGGCCGCCGTGGCCAGCGACTCCCGCTGCCGGGCCATGGATATCCTTGAGGTAGCGCCCAACCTGGATCCCACCGGCAACACGGCCCGGGTGGCGGCCCAACTGGTGGCGGCCTTCGCGGGTGCCATTTCGTCGCGCTAGGGCACGGCGCGCGGCTCCATTTGGCGGCAATTGGTGGGCCTGCCGGGACGACCCCGTTGGTTTTGCAATAACTCCTAAATTGTGACCGGCCGTGTCGAGACTGTCTAGCCGGCCGCTTGCCGTTGGTGGTGCGGGGCGGGCGAGGCACCGTTGGTTGGTATCATGTTATTGAGCAGGGCACGCAGAGTGGTAGCACCAGCGCAAGCAGCCGAAGCCGAGATTTGGATGACGAGGGCCACGGGCGACCCGGCTCCTTGCCCGCGGCGGGGTTTCGTTTCATGAAGTCCATCATGAACTCCATTCTGGTGTCCGTCCCATTCCTCCTGCTGGCTGTGCCCCTGGCAGGCATGGCCAGCGCCATGCCCTGGTTTGAGGAAGTGGCGTCCCAGGTCGGCGTTGATTTCGACCACGCGGGATGGGTTCTGGGCGAGCAAACCGAGTGGTTCCCCGAGATTACCCCCGGGGGCCTGTGCTGGCTTGACTACGACGGCGACGGATGGCAGGATCTGTTCTTTGTCACGGCACGCTATTTCAATGAGACGCGCCAGGCGGAGGAGCAACCCCGCAGCGCCCTGTATCGCAACCAGGCCGACGGCACCTTCGAGGATGTCACCGACGCTGCCGGCGTTGGTCTCACGGGCCGCTGGGACATGGGTTGTTCGACCGCCGATTACGATGGCGACGGCTGGGAGGACCTGTTTGTGGCCAGCTACGACGACGACGTGCTGCTGCGCAACCAAGGTGACGGCACCTTCCGCGATGTCACTGGGGATGCGGGCGTCGTCGACGCGGACCTGTGCACCAACCCCTGCTGGGGCCATTCCAGCAGTTGGATTGATTACGACATGGACGGCGATCTCGACCTCTAC
>JBFIJP010000373.1:0-4091 GCA_041600695.1 Thermoplasmatota archaeon
ACAAGTGCACCGCGTGCGCATACCAGCACCAGCCGGCGGCGAAGCGGTCGAAGCGCTTCGAGTTGACGGAGTGATTACCATGGCAACGATTCGTTCCCACTTCCTGAAGGTCCGCTGCGGCGACTGCAGCAATGAGCAGGTTATCTTCAACCGCCCCGCAAGCAAGGTCAAGTGCCAGGTTTGCGGCGCGACGCTCGCCGAGCCCCGCGGCGGCGAGGGCCTGGTCAAGGCCGAAGTCCTCGCCAAGCTCGAGTAGTCCCTCGATTCCCCTTTCCCTTTCTCTCTCCTGTTTTTGTTGGGCGGCAACCCTGTTGTGTGGGCACGCCGGCGTTCCGGTATTCGCGCGGGGCGTGCCTGCCGCAAAGTCCCCCGACCATCCGCTTATATAAACGACGCTCCTCGCCCGGCCCCACAGGTGGACGAATGGCCAAGACCAGGGAATTCCCGGAGGAAGGCGAGCTCGTTGTGGGCACCGTTCGAGAGGTGCAGAATTTTGGCGCCTTCATCACGCTTGAGGAGTACCCCGGCAAGGAGGGCTTCTGTCACATTCGTGAGGTGGCCGCTGGATGGGTCAAGCGCATCCGTGACCACGTTCGGGAGAAGCAGCGCGTCGTGTGCAAGGTGCACAACGTCAATTCGCAGAAGGGTCACATCGACCTGAGCCTCAAGTCGGTCAACGACCACCAGCGCCGCGAGACGATTCAGGTCTGGAAGAACGAGCAGAAGGCTGACAAATTCATGGAAATCATGGCTGAGCGCCGTGAAACCACCGTCGACGCCCTGATGGCCGAGTTCGGCAACAGGCTCGTCGAAGTCTTTGGCGCCTTGTACCCGGCCTTCGAGGAGGCCGCGGAGTATGGCGAGAGCGTGTTCAAAGACGAAGGCCTGACCGGCGACTGGGTCCCCGCTTTCGTTGAGTTCGCTTCGGAGAACATTGCCGCGAGTTTCGTGGAGATTTCCGGCTTCGTCGACATCCAGAGCAGCGCTCCCGACGGCGTGCGGCGCGTCGGCTCTGCCCTCGAAGCAGCGGAGGAGTCCGAGTTCGATGATGTCGCCATTGAGGCAGCCTACCTTGGCTCCCCCCACTACCGGTTGACCATCAAGGCGCCGGATTACAAGATCGCGGAGGAGGAGCTGAAGAAGGCGGCCGACCGGGCCGTGGCTGCCATCAAGGCCGCTGGCGGATCGGGTGCGTTCCATCGCGAGTTGGAGGCCAAGAAGTGAGCCAGCCGCGGGCCTTGGGCTCCGCGGCACGGCCGATGGGAAACATCCGGTCGGCGCCGTGTGCGTGGAGGCCGACCGTCCAGGGGGCTAGCCAGTGAGTCGTGTCCTGTTGAAGCGTTGCTCCGCCTGCGCGGAGTACACCCTGAAGGAAATTTGCCCCCATTGCGGCGGCGCGGCGCACCCCAACCGACCTGCCCGGTTCAGCCCGGAGGACACGTACGGGTCTTACCGGCGAAAGCTAAAGTTCGGAGAAGGTCACCAGCAGGGCGGATCCTGATGGAACTCGTCCGGTTTGTTGATCACGCCGTTCCAAAAAAGGCCAAGCGGCTGATTTTTGTCGAGGGGCTTCCCGGCGTGGGCAACGTTGGAAAGCTGGCGACGCAGCACCTTGTCGATGTTCTTGGCGCTGAGTTGTGGGCCGACATCTTCAGTCACGATTTCCCGCCCCAGGTGACCGTTCAGGACGATGGCACGGTGCGTCTGGTGCGCAACCAGCTCTGGTTCGTCAAGGCGGCGGCCGGCGGCGCGGACGTTGCCATGCTGACGGGGGATTTCCAGCCGCTGTCCAGCGAGGGCCAGTACGCACTTGTGGAATCCATCCTGGACCGCCTGGAGGCCTTGGGCTGCAAGGAACTCTACACGCTTGGCGGCTACGGCCTCGGCGTTGCTGTCGAGCAGCCCGAAGTCCTTGGAGCCGGCACCGACCTGAAGGCGGTGGCCAAGTTGCGCGAGGCGGGCGTCAAGTTCGCCGAGGATGATCCGGCAAACGGCATTATCGGCGCCAGCGGCTTGTTCCTGGGCCTGGGGATGATGCGCGGCATCCGGGGCGCATGCCTGATGGGTGAAACCAGCGGCTATCTGGTCGACCCCCGGTCAGCGCGGGCGGTCCTGGAGGCGCTCATGCGGGTGACCGGATTGACCGTGAGCCTGGACGACCTTGAAACGAAAGCACGTGAGATCGACCAGATCACGCGCCAGTTGCAGGACCCCGAGCACCCCGGTGGGGGGCCCGGCCAGGAGTCGGACCTGCACTACATCGGGTAGCTGCCAGCCGATCAGGCGGGCCAGGCCAGGCGTGTCAGGCCAGAGGTGCCACGTTAGGAACGCCTGACCAGGCACTGCCCCGGCCACCCGTGCAGCGCGCCTGCCAACCAGGAGGTCGGCACTGGACGGCGCGGGGGCACGGTCTCGCCTGCCCCGGACGCCCACATCCGAGCGGGACGCCTTTATGCCGATTGGCGCTTGCCGGTGCAATGGCGCTCCAGCAGGCGGTCCGACGTGGAAAGACTGCCAGGTTCAACGAGATCGTCAACATCCTGCTCCGCAACGACTTTTGGGGTCTCCTGCGCGAGATGCTCCTTCCGCGGGCCCCGGACGCCATCCCCGATGGCGTCGAGCCGGCCCCGGTGCGCATGCGCAAGATTCTGGAGGAGCTGGGACCGACGTTCATCAAGATCGGCCAACTCCTTGCCACCCGCCCGGACCTGGTTCCGGCCGAGTACGTCGAGCAGTTCAAGCAACTCTACGACGGCACCGAGCCGAGTCCCTACGAAGAGGTTCGGCAGGTTGTCAAGGAGCAGTTGGGGCAGGAGATCGAGGAGATCTTCAGCACCTTCGAAAAGAAAGCCCTGGCATCCGCCAGCGTTGGCCAGGTTCACCGTGCGACCCTGAAGGACGGCAAGGAGGTAGCGGTGAAGGTTCAGCATGTGGGCATCGAGGATGCGATGCTGATGGATTTCGAGATCCTTCGCGGCCTCGTGACCTTCATTGAGAAGACCTTCGCGGCCAGCCGCGTCTGGCAGCCGACGGCGCACCTTGAGGAACTGCGCCTGATGCTGGAGCGGGAACTGGACTACCGGTTCGAGGTGAAGAACACCCAGCGCGTGACGAACAATTTCCGCCACGATGACGCGGTCAAGATTCCGGAAATGTACACGGAATTCTGCTCCAAGCGCGTCATGGTGATGGAATTCATCAAGGGCATCAAATTCAAACATGTGGACGCGCCGGAGATGGCGGGCATCGATCGCAAGAACGTTGCAAAAATTGTTACCCATTCCATGGCGAAGCAGATTTTCATCGATCGCTTCTTCCACGCAGACCCGAGCCCGGGCAACATGATGATCATGCATTCGAACCAGGTGGTTTTCCTGGATTTCGGTGCGGTTGGAATGGTCACGGAGAGGCGCTCCAAGGCAATTCTGCAATTGATCACGGGCATCGCCAAGGGTGATGTCGAATCGACCAGCGAGGCCATCGTTGATCTTTGTGATGTCTTTGGCGAGGTGGACCAGAAGCGCTTCGTGACGGATGTCGAAAAAGTGCTTGATTTCTTTGAACGCGAGCAGGTCAGCGTCGCTGACCCGCGCATCATGGAAATGATCCTCGAGTTGGCCCGGCAGCACAAGATGCTGTTGCCTCCGGACTTCATGCTGATTACCCGCAGCCTGTTCCAGTTTGACGGGTTCTGCCGGGATCTCGATCCCGATTATGAAATCGTCAGCATCCTGGAGCCCTTCGTCGGGCAAATGATCTGGAAGAATATTTCCAGCCCCAAAAAACAGAAGGAACTCGTGGAGGAGACGTTTGGTGAATTGCTCAAATTCGCCCGCACGTTCCCCCATGCACTCAACACATTGGTTCGTAAGGTCGAGCGCAACGAGTTGTCGACGCGCATCGAGGTTGCGGGCCTGGAGGGTTGGAAGGCCAGTCAAGGCCGCACGGCGCTGAAGATGGCTTTCACGGTCATGATGGCGGCGCTGCTGGTGGGCCTGGGCATCGTGTATGCGGGGCCCAACGCGGAGATGGCTGCGCAGTACCTGTTCATAGCAGCGGTTATTCTTGTGTCGTGGACCCTGGTGTTGATC